>USDE01000017.1 GCA_900553345.1 uncultured Collinsella sp. | reverse complement strand
TGGCAGGTTAGCGGAGCTTGCTGGTCTCGAAGTACTTGGGATATTGGTCCAGGACCTCGGTCTGGTTGCGGAACATCATATGCAGGTGCTTGCTGACCAAAAAGCTCGCCTCGATGGGGTCGCGGCCGGCGATGGCGCGGCGGATTTGCTTGTGCTCGTTAACAATCTCCTGATTGTCGAGCCTCTGCGTGGCGGCGCGCAGCCAGCGGAAGCGCTCCAGGTCGGCATTGGTCGCCTCGAGCCACGACCACACGGTGCTGCGGCACGCGATGCTAAAGATCATGCGGTGCATGAGGTTGTCGCTTAAAAAGAATCCGATGCGATCCTCTTCGGCCATGGCCTTTTCCTGCAGCGCGATGGCTCGGTCGAGCTGCTCGATGCCTGCCGAGGTGGCACGGGCGCAGCACTCCACAATTACCTGTTTTTCCAGGTGTTCGCGAATGTAGCAGGCGCTCTCGGCAAAGGTGAGGTTGATGGGCGAGACATAGGTGCCGCTTTGGGGCACGGTGCGCACCAGGCCCTCTTGCGCCAGACGCACCAGTGCCTCGCGCACAGGGGTGCGCCCCATATCCAGGTCGTCGCAAAGCTGCTTGACGCCTAGCTTTTCGCCCGGCTTGTAGTCCAGGTAGACGATTTTGCGTCGAATGGTGTGGTAGGACTGGTCCTGTAGGCTCGTTTCCTGCTCGCCGACGTGCATCGATTCTTCCATAGTGCCTCACAACCGTTCTATCACACTCATATATCAGCTGTTAATTATGCCGCGAATCAGCTCTCCGCGGCGGGTAATTCGGCTGTTGCCCAAGAACTATTGCGGCATCTTAGTCTGTATTTGCGCAGGGCTGTGCCCAATGTTGCCGTATCATAAGCCGTCGCAAACGTGAAATAGAAAGAAGGAATCCCATATGCAACTGGCAAATATCGTACGCGAGCGCTGGAAGGGCGTCTTGTTCTGCCTCATCATCGCCATCCCCGCGACGTTGTTTGGCAAACAGATTGAGGTGGTCGGTGGGCCGGTATTTGCCATCCTCTTTGGCATGGTTCTGGCGCTTGTCTTTCCCAAGAATCGCCGCGAACAGCTCGCCGCCGGTGTCACCTATACGTCTAAAAAAGTCTTGCAGTACGCGGTTATCCTGCTTGGCTTTGGCATGAACCTCTCGCAGATTCTGTCCAAGGGCGCCCAGTCGCTGCCGATTATCGTGGCGACGATCTCGACCTCGCTTGTCATCGCCTTTGTGCTCTGCCGCGTTATGAACGTGCCGGGCAAGATCGCGACGCTTGTGGGTGTGGGCTCGTCGATTTGCGGCGGTTCGGCCATCGCTGCGACCGCGCCCGTTATCGATGCTGATGATCGCGAGATTGCCCAAGCCATTTCGGTCATCTTCCTGTTTAACGTTATCGCGGCGCTCGTGTTTCCGACGCTCGGCGGCATGCTCGGGCTGACCAACGAGGGCTTTGGCCTGTTTGCCGGCACCGCCATCAACGACACCTCGTCCGTAACGGCTGCGGCGAGTGCCTGGGACAGCATGCATCCCGGCGCCAATGTGCTCGAAAGCGCCACAGTGGTTAAGCTCACCAGGACGCTGGCCATTATTCCCATTACATTGGCTCTCGCATGCTGGCAGATGCATCTGGCGCGCAAGGCCGGCGGCGACGCCAAAAGCACGTTCTCGCTTAAACGTGCGTTTCCCATGTTTGTGTTGTTCTTTGTGCTGGCGAGCGTGATCACCACGGTGCTTCAGCTTCCTGCATCTATTACGGCGCCCATCAAGGAGCTGTCGAAGTTCTTTATTGTGATGGCCATGGCGGCTATTGGCTTTAATACCGATATCGTCGAGCTGGTCAAAAAGGGCGGCAAACCTATCGCATTGGGCTTTTGCTGCTGGATTGGCATTGCATGCATGAGTTTGGGAATGCAGCACGTGCTGGGAATCTGGTAGAGAAGTAGCTGATTTGCGTGTTGCGTGCTGGCGAGCGCATGCCTGCGGTGGAGCGATAGGAGCTCTTGCGGGTATGGCTTGTCCGCAGGTTGATAGGTCCCGAAGAGCTCTTATCGCCCCGCCAGGATGGCGATGCGGGGCAATTCATATACTCGCAGGACGGCGACTTTTGCCCTATAGTGTTTGGTGAGTAATATCGTTCAATTTTGAAACACTCGGTCGTGCGACCGTCGGCGGTTGCACGTCGCCGCGGACAGGGACAAATCATGGATAGCGATGCCAAGCTGCAGATTCTGATTGAGGCATTGTCCGCAGCCGGAGCATCGGCGCTGGCAATCGACGAGCGCGGTGGCGTTGTGATCTCGACTATGAGTGACGCGGCGCTCGAGCAGGATATCGCTGCTTTTGTTTCCGAGCGTCTCGCTCGCGTGGGCGATGGGGCGCGCCTGGTGATGGGCCACGAGGGCGTGCGGTTGAGCTTGACGGTGCGCCCGACGGCCAAGGAGCGCGGAGCGCTTTGGGTGGTCGTGGCGCATGAGGTGCGCGCCGCTGCGACGCATGCGGGCATCGAGTGGCTCAATGCCGACGAAGTCGAGGCTCGCTACGCGTCGAGCACGTACGGCATCGTCGAAGACGCGGCGGCGGTCGCTGTCCCCGTACGGGAGAGCTATGCGCGTGGGGTGCCCCTTATGCTCGAGGGCGAGCTGGGCGCGGGGCAGGATCAGATTGCAAGACGCCTGTACCTGGATGGACCCTATGCCGATCAGCCCTTTGTGTCCGTTGCGCTCGATGAGCTTACGGATCGCGGCTGGCGCCATCTGCTCAAAAGTTCCGAATCGCCGCTATTCCAAACGGGGCTGACACTTTGTATGGGCGGCTGGCATGCTGTTGGCCCCCAACGTCTGCGCGAGCTCGTGTCCGCAATGATCGACACGGCGCTCGCAACTCGTTGCCATGTGGTGTTGACGGCAAACGATATGCCGGGCGGCGGCGAAAGCGATCAGGCTGCTTTTGTAACCGAGCGTCTGGCCTGTGCCGTGAGTGTGGCGCCGGCGATTGCCGAGCAGGGCGGCGCGTCGGAAAAGGTTGCGCGCTATCTGGGGTATCTGGCAGATATGTTTAAGACGGGTGCCCCCATGTTGTCCGCCGCCGCGGCAGAGACGCTCGATGCGTACCGTTGGCCCCGCAATTACCTGCAGCTGCGTGAAGTCTCTGAACGACTCTATATATTAGTGGGGGCTGGAACGGTGGAGCGTGCCGTGGCGAAAGAGGTGCTTGCCCAGGAGGACGTTATCAAGACCGCGACCTTTGGCGCCCCGGCGCTCGAAAGCGATTTGTACATCTTGCGCCCCCTGGCCGATACCGAGCGCGATGTCGCACGGTTGGTTCTGCAGCACCTTCACGGCAACAGGACACGTGCGGCAGAGGTGCTCGGTATAAGCCGCACGACTTTATGGCGCCTGCTGAAGGACAACGACCGCTGAGCGAGGCGCCGTGACCGCGTGCGGCGCGTGTGATACAGTCCAAAGAAGCATTGTTTCGATTGTGTTACGGCGTGCGGGGGAGTATGGCGGAGACTTCAAAAACGAACCGAACAAAGCGAAGTGCGGCGCCGGTCGGCCGGCGTACGACTTCGCGGACGTGGGGCAAAAGCGCCTCGGGGTTCGACGGCTCGTTCAAGCGCACAAAATATGGCTATCCTTCGGCAAGCGCTCGCTTGGCCATGCAGGCCGAGTCCTCGTTGTGGGGACGAAGGCGCGTGGTGGGCTCAAAGCTCAAGCACGATGGAACGCTTGGCTACATTAGCCGCGGTGCTGCCCGCCGTAGCGGCCTCAATCCTGCAGGCTGGCATCGTTACGTGCCGATCGTGGTCGTTGCCGCGATAATCGTCATCGCGCTCGCGGCGCTCGGATATGCCGGCGACGGCGCGAGTCTGGGCGCGATGTTCAAATCGCCTGAACTTGCGCATGCTGGCACGGAGCTTGTTGAAGGCGCACAAGACCAGACGGGTGTGGCGCCCCAGCGCGGTATGGTCGCAGCTGCTGCCACCATTGCCGATGCTCAAAAGGACGAAGGCGGGCAAAGCGACGACGCCGATGCGAGTCAGACGAGCGAAACGGCAACAACTCCATCGGCAAGATAAGTTGCGAGTGGGGCAGCAAATATGGGACGGGGCCTTTCAGCGGGTCCGCCGTTCGTTAGAACGGCGGAACATACACCACGTTTTCGCGGCGGGGCTTGGCCTCGGGAAGCGTGCCCTCGGCATAGCCCAGGATGCAGTTGCCAACACCGCGCAGGCTTCCGTCGGCGGACAGACCCCAGCTGGCCAGCAGCTCCAGGCCCTCGGGCGAATCGAAAACCTCGTGGGCGCGATGAATCCAGCATGAATCAACGCCCAGCGCATAGGCTGCGTTGAGCAGGTTGCCCATGGCGAGCGAGCCGTCTTCCAGGTGCGTGGGCACGCTGCGGTCGACCAGCACCACCACAACGGTCTTGGCGCCGTAGAAGGGATCTCCCTCTCTGCCCATAACTTGGGCGTTGAGCTGCGAGAGGCGCTCGACGGTTGCGGGGTCGGTGACGGCGACGAACGTGACCGGCTGGCGTCCCATGCCGCTCGGCGCGTACTGGCCGGCTTCGATAATGCGTGCGAGCTTCTCGGCCTCGACAGGGCGATCGCTGTATTTGCGGCAGCTGCGGCGGTGGATGAGTGCTTCGATGGTCTCCATGGGTCCTCCTGACGTTGGTTTCGATGCCTCGTTCTTACCCGCCGAACCAAAACCGTAATCGCGTAGTCGGCCCCAAACAACGCAAGCTACCAAGTGGAAAAGTTGGTTTGCATAAAACTTCAGCCAGAATGTGACAAACCGGTGGGATGGTTAAACGTTTTATCCCGTCTACCCTGCGGTTTTTTACCACTTGCCTAAATGATGCGCGCATAAGCTCTGATAAAGGTTTTACTAAAGGAGCACCAACGTTTATCAACGCGCCATGGTGGCGCCGGGCCAGGAGGTAACTATCATGTTCCAGGCTGGAGATGTCGTCGAGACCGACTTCGAAGGATTTCTGAAGCTGCTGCGTTCCAAGACGCGCGCTTTCGTGTCGATCAATGATCACGAGTACTACATCACGCACACCGATGGCTATTGGCGTGTTCAGGATTGCGAGGCCCTCAACGATAAGGGCCACTTTACTGACTGCTCCGAGCTGGTCAACACGGTCTGCGAGGTCGTCGAGCTGCCGTGGATCTGCGGCAAGAGCCTGCACGACAGCTTTGCGGGCGCAACGGTCTACGAGGCCGTCGCTGCCTAACGGGCAAATACATCGCTATTCTCGCGTGACCGCCGGCGCCGCCCCCGCGCCGGCGGTCTCTTTCTGTCGATATGCAATGTAGAGCCGACCATATATAACGAACTTATTGACGATGGTCAAATCTCGGACTAATCTAAAAACAAATTAGTCAAAACTCGGACTATCGAATGGTGGGAGAGATGAATAGTGCAGTTAGCCTGGTCGATTTCGACCGGATGCTTAACAGGCTTGACCGTATCTATTCGGAGTTCGCGCGTACCTGCGGTCTTTCGGACTGCGCCTACTGGATGCTCGTCGACACGAGTGCAGCGGGCGGAAGCGTTGCCGTGAGTCGGCTGACGAGTGAATGGTTCTACAGCAAACAGACCATCAATTCGGCGATCAAGACGCTTAGGGCGCGAGGGCTTGCGACGTTGGAGTTTGCCGAGGGCAGTCGTAAGAACAAGGTTGTGCGATTGACCGAAGAAGGCGTGCGGTTTGCCAAGCGCTACGCGTTACCGGCGCAAAAAGCCGAGCAACAGGCATTCGAAGCGCTCGAGCCGTGGGAACAGCGCGAGATCATGCGCCTGGTCGGTAAATTCTCCCATGTTCTGAACGAAGAGTGCGAGGCATTTAAACGGCAAGTGGCCGCCGAGAACGAGGCTGACGATAAGGGCGAGGGGGACACATGCGACTCTTAATGAGGTTTATGAGGCCGTACCGCGGTCTGATTGCGGTGACGCTGTTTGCGGTGCTGATAGATAACGTCGGTACGCTGTTGGTTCCCACGATGCTGGCGAACATGGTCAACACCGGTATTACCACGGGCGATGTCGACTATATTTTACGTAACGGCCTGTACATGCTTATCGCGACCGGCATGGCCAGCGGCGGCACGGTGCTGGGCTGCTATCTTTCGGCGCGCCTGGCCGCCAACGTGGCCTGCGATATCCGCAATGCCGTGTACGACAAGTCGCTCGAGCTGTCCGCCAGCGACTTTGAGCGCTTTGGCACGGGTTCGATGATCACACGCTCGCTCAACGACATCAACGTGATTCAGCAAGCTGTCCTTCAGACGATTCAGCTGGTGTTGCCGGTGCCGTTCTTGGCCGTGGCAGGCATCATTTTTGCTTGGTTCATCGATCCCGCCATGGGCACGCTGCTGGGCGTGGTCGTTGCGATCGTGCTGGTGGCGGCGGTCTTTACGGTGGCTAACGCCGCGCCGATCTTTATGCGCCTGCAGAGCTTTATCGACCGCATGAACGTGGTGCTGCGCGAGAACATCGTGGGCGTGCGCGTCATCCGCGCATTTAACAAGGAGCGCCACGAGGAGCAGCGCCTGGACGAGGTGTTTAGCGATTACGCGGCCAACGCCATCAAGGTCAACCACCTGTTTGTGGGTCTCGACAGTTCCAGCTTCTTTTTGATGAATATCGCCGAGGTGGCGGTGCTGTGGGTGGGCGGCAACCGCGTGGGCGTCCACGCCATGCAAATCGGCAGCATCTCGGCCGTGTTGGAATACGCGATCCTGATCCTTTTCTTTGTGATGATGGCGCAGATGGTGATTCTGACGCTCCCGCGCGCTGCGGCGTGTCTCAACCGTGCGCAACAGGTGCTCGAAATCGAGCCGAGCATCGTGGACGGCAAGCGCACGCTAGATACGTGCGCGGCGGAGCCTGTTGACGGTACCGATGCGGTTGCCGTGTTCGACCATATGTCGTTCCGTTTTGACGATGCCGACGAGGACACTCTGTGCAACCTGAGTTTTGCCTGCCGCCGCGGACAGACGACCGCGATCGTGGGCTCAACGGGCTCGGGCAAGTCAACGGTGGCCAAGCTCCTGCTTCGCTTCCACGATGCAACGAAGGGCGCCATTCGCCTGAACGGCATCGATCTGCACGACCTTTCGCAAGATGAGATCCGTGGACACATCGCCTATGTGCCGCAGAAGGCGTGGCTGTTCTCGGGCACCGTTGCAAGCAACCTGCGCTTTGGCAACGAAGGCGCGACTGAGGCTGACATGCTCCATGCGCTGGAGGTTGCCCAGAGCACCTTTGTGCTCGACCAGCCCCAGGGGCTCGATACGCCGGTGGCCCAGGGCGGCACGAACTTCTCGGGCGGCCAGCGCCAGCGCCTGGCCATTGCTCGCGCACTCATGAAGCGCGCCGATCTATATATCTTCGACGATAGTTTTTCGGCCCTGGACTTTAAGACTGATGCCGCCCTGCGCCATGCGTTACAAGATGAGACACGTGACGCAGCGGTGCTCATCATCGCGCAGCGCATCTCGACGATTTTGCACGCCGACCAGATTGTCGTGCTCAAGGACGGCGAGGTTGTGGGCTTGGGCACGCACGAGGAGCTTATGGAAACCTGCGAGGTGTACCGCGCCATCGCGGAATCGCAAATGAAGGGAGGTGAGTAGCATGGCCGAGGAGCTCAAGAAGCAGAGCGGCGGTGATGGCGCCGTTGCCGCGGGGCTGGTCGAGGAAACGGCTGCCGTGGCACCCGAGCTGGATGACGCCGCCAAGGCTGCAGCCGAGCGCGAGGCTCGCCGCCAAGCGCTCTACGAGGAAAACGAGCGCGCCGAGGACGAGCGCGCCCGCGCTGAGGCAGAGCGCATGCGCGATGTGGACGACGAGGACGAGGACGAGAAACCCCGCGACACCTGGGCGACGGTGCGCCGCCTGTGGAGCGAGGCTGCCGGCGACCATTGGCGCTTCTATATCGTGTTCGCGAGTATTGTGTTCTATGCCATCTTTAACACCGCTGCGCCGGCATACAGCGCCCGCGTGATCGATGAGCTGTGGGGCCACATTCAGGTGGCGTTTGCCAACGACACCACCTTCAACATCACCTGGGAGAACTGCGGCAGGACCATCTTCATCTACTTTATGATCTGGACGGCCGCTGCCTCGTTCTACGCACTCCAGAGCTTTTTGATGTCGAGCGTGGCCGAACGCCTCAACCTGCTCCTACGCAACCGCATCGCACAAAAGCTCAACCGTCTGCCGCTTGCCTTCTTTGACGCGCATCGTCCCGGTGAGGTCGTCAGCCGTGCGACCAACGACTTGGACAAGATGTCCGAGAGCATGCAGCGCGGCTTGCTGCAGCTTCTGGTGTCGATCGGTACCGTGGTGGGCGCCGTGAGCGTGATGTTCGTGTTTAGCGTGCCGCTCACGCTCGTCTTTTTGTTCTTTACGGCGTTGTCGCTGTTGGTGACCAAGGTGGTCTCGCGCCGCACGCATGACGTAACCGGTGAGCGCCAGGAGTGGGTGTCAAGGATTACGAGCGCGGTTGAGGAAGGCTACTCGGGCCGTCTGGTGATTCGCGCGTTTAACCGCGAGCGCCAAAGTTCTGCCGAGGTACACCAGGCCTCGGGCGAGCTGGCACGCGTGAGTGCCAAGGCCGACTTCATGATTAACGCCGTCGGCCCCGCGGTGCGCTTTATCGGCCGCCTGGCACAGATCGTGATTGCGATTGTGGGCTGCAGTATGCTGGTTGCCGGCCACATGACCGTCGGCGTGTTCCAGGCGTTCTTCCAGTTTATCTACGAGGCATCTGAGCCCATGACGCAGCTGTCGTTTACCTTCAACTCGCTGCAGAGCGCGCTGGCGAGTGCGGAGCGCGTGTTCGACCTGCTCGATGAACCCGAGATGGAGGCGGATCCGCAGCCGGGCGAGGCCGCCAGGCTGCCGGGTCGCGTTGAGGGCCGTGTCGCTTTTGAGCATGTACGCTTTGGCTACGCGCCCGACAAGCCGCTCATGCGCGACGTGTCGTTTACCGCCGAGCCGGGCCAGAAGATCGCCGTGGTGGGAACCACGGGCGCGGGCAAAACCACGCTCATCAACCTGCTCATGCGCTTCTACGAGATTGACGGCGGGCGCATTACGCTCGACGGCGTGGACACGAGCCGCATGGATCGTGGCGAGCTGCGCCAGCAGTTTGGCATGGTGTTGCAGGATGCCTGGCTGTTCGACGGAACGATTGCCGAGAATATCGCCTATGGCTGCCCCGAGGCGACGCGCGAGGAGATCGTGGCGGCCGCACGCGCCGCGCAGGTCGACTTCTTTGTGCGCACCATGCCGCAGGGCTATGACACGCGCGTGGCCAACGATGCCGAGAGCATTAGCCAGGGTCAGCGCCAGCTGCTGACCATTGCGCGCGTGCTGCTCAACAACCCGGCGATTCTCATCCTGGACGAGGCGACGTCGAGTGTGGACACGCGCACCGAGCTCGCCATCGGCCGCGCCATGGACGCGCTCATGCGTGGGCGTACGAGCTTTGTGATCGCGCACCGTCTGTCGACGATCGTAGATGCCGACCTGATCTTGGTCATGGATCACGGCAACATTATCGAGCAGGGTACGCATAAGGAACTGCTGGCTGCCGAGGGTGCCTACGCCGACCTCTATCTGAGTCAGTTCGCATAATGTGACAAAGGGACAGTCCCTTTGTCACATCGCAAATAAGGCGCGCCGGGGGTGAATCCTCTGGCGCGCCTTTGCGTTGGCGTCAATGTTGTCGGTGGCCGTCCGGCTCTAGCGTTCGTCCACGAGCTTGGCGACGAGGGTTTTGAGCTCGGCCACCTCTCGCTCGAGTTCTTTGACGCGGCGGGCGTTCTCGGTGATGCCTTGGCGGTTGAGCGCGGACTGCTCGGCGGCGTCATCGGGCATGTACTCGCGATGCTGCTTGGCGTCGAAACTCTCCTCGAACACGCGGCAGCCGTTGCGCTTGATGATGCGTCCCGGCACGCCCACGACGGTGCAGTTGTCGGGCACGTCCTTGACGACAACCGAGTTGCCGCCGATTTTGACGTTGTTGCCGATGCGGATGTTGCCGAGCACCTTGGCGCCCGTGCCCACGGTGACGTTGTTGCCTAGGGTGGGGTGGCGCTTGCCGGTCTCGTTGCCGGTACCGCCGAGCGTGACGCCCTGGTAGAGCACGCAGTTGTCACCCACAATGGTGGTCTCGCCGATGACGACGCCCATGGCGTGGTCGATAAAGAAATGTTTGCCGATCTGTGCGGCGGGATGAATCTCGACGCCGGTGATGTGGCGGGTGATTTGCGAGAGCACGCGGGCGAGCGAGCGATGACCGTGCTCCCAGAGCCAGTGCTCGGGCACGTGGTTCCACTTGGCGTGCAGGCCAGGATAGGAAAGGAAGATGACCAGACCGTTTTGCGCGGCGGGGTCCTGCGCTTGGACGGTCTTGATGTCCTCGCGAATGGTATTGATAAAGCTCACCGGCCGCCCTCCCTTAGCGCCATGGCAATGCGATTCAATAAAGTATAGCGATTCGCTAGGGATTAGGAAGGACAATCTTGGCGGCATTGCGCGACAGGTGTCAGTTATGCAAACTTGCTGGTAATGGAGTCATGCTTTTGTGGGGTTGCGCACGAGGGGGCACCGCAACCGTATACTGGTCAACTTGGACGTATCCGCGCCCACAACTGAGAGGTTTTACTTCATGGGTTTCATCAATTTTATTGCCGAGCTGCTTAAGGACCCGCGCACCGCGATCGCCAGCTGGATCGCCGCCGGCCCGCTTATGGCCTACGGCTGCGTGTTCCTGATCATCTTTATCGAGACGGGCGTGGTGTTCTTCCCATTCCTTCCCGGTGATTCGCTGCTGTTCGCTTCGGGTTTCTTTGCCCACAATGGCGGCTTTAACATTGTGGCGCTTCTGGCCACCGCATGGGCCGCTGCCATTTTGGGCGATCAGTGCAACTTTATGATCGGTCACTTCTTTGGCAAAAAGATCATCGCTTCGGGCAAGGTCAAGGCCATGACGCCCGAGCGCATTAAAAAGTCCGAGGACTTCTTGGACAAGTGGGGCCACCTGGCTATTTTCCTGGGCCGTTTCTTCCCGTTTATCCGCACCTTTGTGCCCTTTATCGCCGGCATGGGCGGCATGCACTGGCGTAACTTCGTTATCTTTAACGTGCTGGGCGGCATTACCTGGTCAACGCTCTTTACGCTGCTGGGCTACTTCTTTGGCGGCATCCCCTTTGTGCAGGAGCACTTTGAGCTGCTGATCGTCGGCATCGTTGCCGTGTCGATCATCCCGACCGTGGTCGGTCTGGTTAAGGCTAAGCTGGGCAAAAAGAACGCGTAGCTCGAGCCAGCGCGCAAACCGTGCAGTTGAGGCCCGTCACCGCTTACGGTGGCGGGCCTCTTTAGTTTCGGTCAAATGAAAATACTTTACTTAGTTAAAGAAAAGCGTTTTATCAGACGCGTACGGGGAGTACAATCTCGTGCATGCGAATCGACGTGCCATCGGCTTTGATGCTGCTCGCGTGTCCCGTCCGGCTCTACGCTCCGGGCGTGCGACGTTGCGACGCGGTCGGCCTCGGTCCTTGCGTGCGGGTTCGCGAGTTTGCAACTGTGTATGTAAGGAGCGACATATGACTGTCGAGAAGAAGGATATCGATTGGGGTAGCCTCGGCTTTGGCTACATGAAGACCGATTGCAGCTACGAGGCTCATTGGAAGGATGGCGAGTGGGACGAGGGCGGCCTGACCACCGACCACACCCTGCATGTCTCCGAGTGCGGCGGCATCTTCCATTACTGTCAGGAGGTCTTTGAGGGCCTGAAGGCCTACACCGCCGAGGACGGCAGCATCGTCTGCTTCCGTCCCGACATGAACGCCGAGCGCATGTATAACTCTGCCCAGCGCCTCGAGATGCCCCCGTTCCCCAAGGATAAGTTTGTTGAGGCCGTCAAGCAGGTCGTTTCTGCCAATGCCGCTTGGGTTCCGCCCTTCGGTTCTGGTGCGACCCTGTACGTGCGTCCGTTTATGATCGGCTCCGGTGACGTGATCGGCGTGGCTCCCGCTCCTGAGTACACGTTCCGCATTCTCGTGACCCCGGTCGGTCCGTACTTTAAGGGCGGCCTCAAGCCCGTCAAGCTGCGCGTTTCCGAGTACGACCGCGCCGCACCGCACGGCACCGGCAATATCAAGGCCGGCCTGAACTACGCCATGTCCCTCAAGCCCACGATGGAGGCCCATCGCGAGGGTTATGCCGAGAACCTGTATCTCGACTCCGAGTCCCGCACCTATGTCGAGGAGACCGGTGGCGCGAACGTTCTGTTCGTGAAGGAGAACGGCACCCTCGTCGTTCCTCAGTCGCACACCGACTCCATCCTGCCCTCCATCACCCGTCGCTCGCTCGTTCAGGTTGCCGAGGATTTGGGCATGACCGTCGACCAGCGTCCCGTCGAGTGGGCCGAGGTCAAGGCCGGCACCTTTGTGGAATGCGGCCTGTGCGGCACCGCTGCTGTCATCTCCCCGGTGGGCGAGATCGACAACAAGGTCTACGGTGCCGATGAGACCGTGACCTTCCCGGCTGGCTGCACCGAGATCGGCCCCGTGATGAAGAAGCTTCGCGAGACCCTGACCGGTATCCAGTCCGGTGCTGTCGAGGACAAGCACAACTGGGTTTACACCGTGGCGTAACCTGGCTTCGTAATTCTCATCAAGCTCTGACCGAGGCGGACCGGCCTATTTCCCGGCGCGTCCTCGGACATGAAAGAACCCCCGCTGCGCACTACGTGCGGCGGGGG
>USDE01000016.1 GCA_900553345.1 uncultured Collinsella sp. | reverse complement strand
CGGCGTTGTCGTTGAGCGCGTGGACGCTGGCGCGCACAAGCTGGAGCGCCTCGTCAACCGTGCGTTTGACGTCGGCGAAATCGGCGGCGACGCCGGGCTCGTCGGCGTGGACCACGCGCAGCGCTTCGGCCTGCAGCGAGGCGCGCGTGAGCTGGTGCCCGACGTTATCGTGGATCTCGCGCGCGATGCGGGCGCGTTCGGCGAGCGTCGCGAGCTCGACTTCGTAGTCCTGGCGGTCGGCAAGATCGCGGTTGCGCGCTTCGAGCGCCAGAGCACGTTCCTGCAGCTCGTCGCGGGTGCGGTGCATGCGCTGCTGCTCGCGCTCCAACTGGGCGGTGCGTAGCGATAACAAGGTGGCGGCAACTGAAAGGATGGCGGTCAGTAGAAGCGTTCGGGCGGTGAGCGCGTCGGCGCGAAGGTCCGCGACGAGCGCAAAAGCAAAGACGGAGCCAATGCCCAGCGCGACCCAGGCGTGCTCGCGGCGCACGCGTCGCGCGATGTCATAGAGGGCGAGAGGTGCAAACGGCACAAACGGCGGCACGAAGACGGCCGCGATGATGTAAGCGCAGCTCGCGGCCTCGCTTGTGCGGCGCGTGCGTTCCTTCTGCGCGAGCTCGGCCAGCGAGGTGGCAATAACGCCAAGGCAAAACGCCGCGACCAGGCGAGCGTCCACAGCAAGGCCCGTGGCGGCTGCGATGCAGCACGCCAGCACGATCGATTTGTCGAAAAGCCTGTTCATACGGGTATTGTACGCGAAGCCGCGCGTAGTGGAGGGGCCGCCTGCGCAACCGTGACATTCCTCCCGCGCGGCAAAGCGGGGCGCCGGCGGGCCACGCGACCAAGCTCCGCACTCGTGACAAAGCTCACTGGCGCGCGCCGGCGGCTCCTGCGATGATGCAATCGTACCGGGCCGCAATCAACAGGAGGGCCGCCTCATGACAGACATCGTCCACGTCGAAAACCTCGTCAAGCGCTACGACGACCTTATCGCGCTCGACCACTTTAGCCTGAGCATCGCCCCCGGCGAGATCTTTGGCCTGCTGGGCCCCAACGGCTCGGGCAAGACCACGTCCATCAACTGCATTTTGCAGCTGCTTGCCTACGACAAAGGCACCATCGAGCTGTTCGGCGAACCCATGACGCCCGCCCGCTATGACCTCAAGCGCCGCATCGGCGTGGTGCCGCAGCAGGTGGCGGTGTTTGACGAGCTCACGGTGCGCGAGAACATCGACTATTTCTGCAGTCTCTACGTTAACGATCGCAAGCGTCGCCGTGCGCTGGTGGACGAGGCGATTGACTTTGTCGGGCTGGGTGACTTTACCAAGTTCCGCCCCGGCAAGCTCTCGGGCGGCCTGGCGCGTCGCCTCAACATCGCCTGCGGTATCGCGCACAAGCCCGAGCTCATCTTTTTTGACGAGCCCACGGTGGCGGTCGACCCGCAGAGCCGCAACGCCATCCTGGAGGGCATCTGCCGCCTGCGCGACGAGGGCGCCACGGTGGTGTATACCAGCCATTACATGGAGGAAGTCGAGCAGATTTGCAGCCGCATCATGATCATGGACGGCGGGCGCGTGCTGGCGCAGGGCACTAACGACGAGCTCAAGCGCATGATTCAGATGGGCGAGCGCGTGACGGTCGAGGTCGGCGCCGTCGAGTCGGCCACGGTCGAGCGGCTGCGCGCCCTCGAGCACGTGCTTTCAGTCGAGCTGTCCGGCGGCGAGCTCGTCTGCACCTGCGAAGCGAGCCCGCATAACCTGGTCGACATCCTCGACACGCTGCGCGCCGCCGACGTGGCGCTCGGCCGCGTGTGGAGCGAGCCGCCGACCCTCAACGACGTGTTCCTCGAGATCACCGGCCGCGAGCTGCGCGACTAGGGGGCAGCCATGTTCAACACCATCATCACCACGGTCAAGACGCTGCTGCGCCGGCCGAGCACGTGGGTTTGGGGCGCTCTCTTTCCCATCGCGCTTTCCACGATGTTCATGTTTATGTTTGCGAACCTCAGCTCCGACGGCACGGTCGATCCGGTGCCGGTTGCCATCGTGGCGGACGAGGCCTGGGACGCCTCGACCTTTAAGAACGTGGCGGCTTCGCTTGCCAAGGAAGGCGACGACCAACTGCTCGAGATCCACGAGTGCGACGACGCAGCCGACGCGAGCCGTGCGCTTAAGGCCGGCGAGGTCGCGGGCATCTATACGGTCGACGACGCGGGCACGCCCAAACTCACGCTGCTATCGAGTTATGACGGCTCGCGTGCGTCGTCGGTGCTCACCGATCGCAGCATCCTGGAGACGGTGGCAAGCTCGTATACACAAAATGCCGAGCTCATGTCCCAAATTGCCCAGGACAACCCAGCGGCGCTCACCGACCCGGAGGCGGTTGCGCGCGCCCTGTCGCTCGAGGGCGGCACCCGTCGCGTGAGCCTGACGCGTACCACGCCCGATGGCACGGTCATCTACTACTATGCGCTCTTTGGTCTGGTGGCGATGATGTCTGCCGAGTTTGCCGCCTTGAGCGTCGTCGATCTGCAGCCCAATCTGTCCGGCCTTGGCGCACGTCGCTGCGTGGGTGGTCTTTCCAAGACGGCGTCACTGGCCGGTATCTTTGTGGGCTCGTGGCTGGTCTCCTTTGCCTCGATGGCGATTGCGATCGGCTACGTGCGCCTAGTCGTGGGCATCGACTTTGGCGGGCGCGAGGGACTGTGTTTGGTGGGCGGCGCCGCTTCCGCGCTTGCCGCCACGGGCTTGGGACTCTTTGTGGGCACGCTTCCCGTTAAGGGCGGCAAGGCGTCCAAGTCGGGCATCCTCACGGGCTTTGCCACCACGTGCGCCCTGTTCGCCGGCCTCTACGGCGAGCCGGCGATGGCGCTTGCCGACGACGTCGCCCGCGCCTGCCCGGCCGAGTGCTGGCTCAACCCCGTCAAGCTCATCTGCGACATGTTCAACCGCCTGTATTTCTTTGAGGACCTGGGCCCCTTTGCCGTTCGCGCGGGCGCGCTGGTCCTTATGGCGCTGTTGTTCGTCGCCGCCGCCACGCTGATCTTTGGAAGGAGCCGCTATGAGCACCTTTAAGACTGCGCTTCGCATGGCGCTCGCGCACCCGCTCTATCTGCTTATCTACACGGTGTTTATCTCGCTCATGGGTGTGTTTATCGCGGCATCGGTGAGCTGGAACTCGTCGCAGCTCACCGAGTACAAGCCCTACGATGCCAACGTGATCGTGGTCGACCGCGACGACAGCGACCTTTCGCGTGCGCTTACCAAGCATCTGGGTTCGCACTTTGAGCTGGTCACGGACGTCGGCGACGACACCTACGACCTTGCGGACGCGCTTTCCAAGAGCAACAGCGCCAAGGGCAGTGCCGACTGCGTGTTCTTTATCCCGGAGGGGTTTGAGGGCGACCTCGTTGCAGCTGCCCGCGCGGGGGAGTCCCTGCCCAAGCTCGATGTGACGTACGGTGCTGGCACCATGGCGGCGGCGCTTTCGTCTGCCGAGGCCTCGCGCTGGATCTCGCTCGCGGGCGCTGCGGCGGCACTTGAGCCCACTGCCTCCAACGGTGACGTCGCCAAGGCTGCCGATCATGCGGCCGCGAAGCGTGCCAAGGTCGAGATCGAGCAGGTCAAGGTTGACTCGACCGCCGCCGCCACGCTCGAGTCGTACTTCAACTTTGGCGCGTACGCGATTATCTCGTCGGTCATCGTGTCGGTGGGGCTGGTGTTCTCGGGCATGAACGAGCCCGAGCGCGTACGTCGTATGGATGCCGGCCCAATCTCCGAGCGCCGGCGTTCGCTTGCCGTGTTTGCGGCCGCCGCCGTGCTCACCGTCTGCATCTGGTTTGTGTCGAGCATGATGGGCGTCGTGGGCTTTGCCGGCGCGGTCGCCGAGGTCGGCGTGGGCCGTGTGTGCCTGGCGCTGGCGGCGACGTTTGCCCTTGCGTGCACGCCTCTGGCCGTTGGCTTTGCCCTTTCGAGCCTGGGTGCGCGCGAGGAGCTGCTCAACGGCGTGGGCAACCTGCTCGGCATGCTCATGACGTTTTTGGGCGGCGCCTGGATGCCGCTGTCGCTCATGGGCTCGGCCGTGCAGACCGTTGCGCATTTTGTGCCGACGTTTTGGGTGAACGACGCGATCAGCAAGGCGCTCGCCGCGGACCTGACGTCCGCCGTGCTGGGCGACATTGCCTGCGACCTGGGCGTCACGGCACTCTTTGCCGTGGCCATCGCCGCCGCAGGCCTGGCCCTCGCACGCGCCAAATCCCGCGTCTAGCCACCTAGTCATTTAAGAGCGTCCCCAATGACTAGTCTGAAATAAATCCCAGGCCTCGCTCAAAAATAGTTCGCCAAGGTTTACTATTACGCTCATAAAGTAGTACGAGGCTAACAATGGGGGATACCATGGCAACGCAGAAAGCCTACGTCCAGGTTAAGGATCTCAAAAAGCACTACGGCGACGGTGATGCATGCCTGACGGTGCTCGACGGCATCGACACGTCCATCAACCGCGGAGAGATCTGCGTCATGCTGGGACCTTCGGGTTCGGGCAAGTCGACGTTTCTTAACCTAATCGGCGGCCTGGAGGATGCCGACGCCGGCTCTATTCTGGTGGACGGCTGCGACCTCACGGTGCTCAAGCCTACCGACCTGGGCGAGTATCGCCGCCGTGAGCTGGGCTTTGTCTTCCAGTTTTACAACCTGGTGCCCGATCTCACCATCAAGGAAAACATCGAGGTCACGGCACACCTGTCCAAAAAGCCGCTCAATGTCGACGACCTGCTGCGTTCACTGGGCCTCTACGAGCACCGCAACAAGTTCCCGCGCCAGGTCTCGGGCGGCCAACAGCAGCGCTGTGCCATCGGCCGCGCGCTCGTCAAAAACCCGGGCCTGCTGCTGTGCGACGAGCCCACGGGCGCGCTCGACTACAAGACGTCCAAGGAAATCTTGCAGCTCATGGAGGATGTCAACCGCACCTACGGCTGCACCATCATCATTGTCACCCACAATGCCGCCATCGCGCGCATGGCCAATCGCGTGCTGCGCCTGCGCGACGGGCGCATCGTCGAGGATGAGCTCAACGAGTCGCCCGTCGCGGCCGCCGAGCTCGATTGGTAGGCGGCGCCATGACACCTCTCGCAAAACGTCTCCCGCGCGAGCTGCGCCGCAATATCGGCAAGTATCTGGGCATCTTTTTGCTTATGTGCGGAAGCATCGCCCTTACATCGGGCTTTTTGCTCGCGGCGCATTCCATCGGCTGCCTTATCGACGACATGCGCGATGCGTACACGATTGAGGACGGCCGCGTGACCACCTCCTTCGAGGCCACCAAAGGCCAGCTCAAGGCTGCCGAGGATGCAGCCGGCGACGTCGGCGGCGTCACGCTCTACAAGAACTTCTCCATCGACGCCATCATCAAAAAGACCGCCGGCGACGACGGCACCAAGCGTACGCTGCGCACCTATGCGCACCGCACCAAGGTCGACATTGCGTCGTACAGCGAGGGCAAGGAGCCCAAGGCGGATGACGAGGTGGCAATCGACCGTGTCTTTGCCACCAATAACAACCTGTCCGTGGGCGATAAAGTCGAGCTCGAGGACCGAACCTACACCATCTGCGGCATCATGACCCAGCCCGATAGCCAGGCGCTGTTCCTCAACAATTCGGACTTTACGGTGAACACCATCACGTACGGCGTGGCCGAGGTCACCGACGCCGGCTTTGCCGCGCTTGAGGATGCCGGTGGCGCGCCTGCCTACACCTATTCCTTTATCTTTACCGATTGCGACCTCCCCACCGCGGATCGCATCGATGCGGAGCAGGATATGGTCGAGGCGCTGACCGATGCCGATGCACGCGTGGACGATCTGATCGACGCCGATTCCAACCAGGGCATTGGCTACGCACACGACGACGTAGACGGCGACTCCATGATGTGGATGACGCTGCTCGACATCATCATCGTGATCATGGCGTTTGTCTTTGTGGTCCTTACCGACGCCACCATCGAGGAGGAGAGCGCCATCATCGGCACGCTGCTCGCCAGCGGCTATCGTCGACGCGAGATCGTGCTGCACTACCTCGCGCTTCCCGCCATCGTGGGCGTGGTCGCGGCGCTTTTGGGCACTGCACTCGGCGTTGTGTTCTTTACCGAGCCCATGCGCAGCCTCTATTACGGTTCGTACAGCCTGCCGCCCTTCCAGGTGTACTGGAGCTGGGAGATCTTTGTGAAGTGCGCCGTGGTTCCCGCCGCCGCGCTCATCCTCATCACGCTGGTGGGCCTGCTTCGCAAAATGGGCAAGACGCCGTTGCAATTCCTTCGTCACGAGGCGAGCGGCAAATCGGGTACCAAGCGCGGCCTGCAGCTGCCGGAGCGCATGGGTTTTGTCTCGCGCTTCCGCCTGCGTATCTTCCTGCGCAACCTGGGCAACTTCGCCACGCTCTTCGTGGGCATTGCATTTGCGTCGCTGCTGATGCTTTTTGGCCTGGCGATTCTGCCCACGATGACGCACTACGCGGACAACCTGAAGACGAGCCTGGTCGCCGAGCACCAGTACACGCTCAAGGCGCCGCTGGAGCTCGAGGGCACCGCCGAGGAGCGCGAGCAGTGGTCGGCACTCGAGCGCTTGCAGTCGGTTGACGGCGCGCTGCTAACCGCTGCCCAGGATGCCGATGACGAGCTTGACGACGCGGCCGATGCGGCGCAGACGGCAGCCGATGCCGCGACCGCATCTCCGTCTGCCGAGAGCCTGACTGCGGCGCAGGATGCGCTTGCCAAGGTCCAGGACAAGAAGGATGCGCTTTATGCGCGCCTCGATGATCTTGCCGATGCCCTCGGCTGCAACCGTGATGAGGCTATCGACCTGATCGACAAAGCCTCCAAGATTGACACTGACAACGACGATATTCACCCGGTCAATACGACCGACAACGGCGCGGGCGCAATCGCACAGGCCGAGAAATACGCCGTTTACCAGCTGCAATACGACCGCGGCGATGGTAATGGCGAGGAGACGATTTCCGTCTACGGCATTTCATCCGATTCGCGCTATTGGAAAGACCTCAACGTCGGCGATGGGCGCATCGTCTTTGGCGGCGGTCTGCTCGATAAGTTTGGCTGGAGCGAGGGTCAGAAGGTCATGCTCGGCGACAAGTACGAGGGCGAGCGTTATTCCCTTGAGTACGCGGGCAAGGACTGTGCCTGGGGCTCCAAGTCGGACATGAATATCTATATGAGTATCGACGACTTTAACGAGCTGTTCGACAACGACGCCGCCTACTTTAACGGCTATGTGAGCGACGAGAAGCTCGATCTCGATGCTCGTTACTTTGCCGGCGACACCACGCCCGACGACATGCGCGCCGTGGGCGACCAGTTTATCGGCATGATGAGCAAAATGATCGGCATGATGGTTGGGCTCGCGGTGTTTATTTTCCTGCTGTTTATGTACCTGTTGACCAAGGCTGTGATCGACCACAGCGCCCGTTCGATCAGCTACATGAAAGTCTTTGGCTATCGCGATAGCGAGATCTCGCATCTGTACATCCGCTCGATCACGCTGTGCGTGGTGGCGTCGCTTGTGCTGAGCCTGCCGGTCATTATTGGCTCGCTTACGGCCATCTTCCGCTCGATGCTGCTCGCCTACAACGGCAATATCGAGATCTACGTGCCCGCTTGGTCCATGACGGCGTGCGTGGGCATTGGCTTTGCGACCTACCTGGTCGTGGCGCTGCTACACACGCGTTCTATCAAGCGCGTCAGCCTGGCCGAAGCCCTCAAAGTCCAAGAGTAGTCATCGGGGACGTTCTTAAACGACTAGTCATCGGGGACGGTCTTTGCCGATTCGCCGGCTCGCTGGCCGGGCCGGCAAGGACTGTCCCTGGCGGCACTCATTTAAGTCTGTCCCCAATGAGTGGTTTCACACGCGTTCTATCAAGCGCGTCAGTCTGGCCGAAGCCCTCAAAGTCCAAGAGTAGTCGTTAAGAACGTCCCCAATGACAAGGTGTCGCGCTTGACTTTAACTCTGCTTTAACTGGTACCATCCTCTTATGTCTGTAACGCCATATAGACCGAGGGGATATATCTATGACCGCAACTGCACCCGCTAAGGTGTACTTCACCAACCTGCGCACGCATGCTCGCGAGAGCCAGCTCGACAAGCTCAAGCGCCTCATCCGTCACGCCGGTATCGAGCAGATCGACTTTGAGAACAAGTTCGTCGCCATCAAGATTCACTTTGGCGAGTTGGGCAACTTGAGCTTTTTGCGCCCCAACTACGCCCGCGCCGTCGCGGATGTCGTGAAGGAGCTGGGCGGCAAGCCCTTCCTCACCGACTGCAATACGCTCTACGTCGGTAGCCGCAAAAACGCGCTCGAGCACATCGATACCGCCTATCAGAACGGCTTTACCCCGTATGCCACGGGCTGCCAGATCATCATCGCCGACGGCCTCAAGGGTACCGACGAGGCGCTCGTCCCGGTCGAGGGCGGCGAGTACGTGCGCGAGGCCAAGATCGGTCAGGCACTCATGGATGCCGATATCGTGATCAGCCTCACCCACTTTAAGGGCCATGAACAGGCCGGTTTTGGCGGTGCCATGAAGAACCTGGGCATGGGAGGCGGCAGCCGTGCCGGCAAGATGGAGCAGCATGCCGCCGGCAAGCCGAACGTCGCGACCGAGCACTGCGTTGGCTGCCGTGCCTGCGAAAAGATCTGCGCTCACGACGCTATCTCGTTCGACGACACCCGCGAGCGCGAGCTTGCCAACGGCAACACCCGCACGGTTCACGTCGCCGCTATCGACCACGATCGCTGCGTGGGCTGCGGCCGCTGCATCGGCGTGTGCAACCAGGACGCCATCAGGCCCGGCTATGACGCCGCGGCCGACGTGCTCAACTACAAGATCGCCGAGTATACGAAGGCCGTTGTCGACGGACGCCCGAGCTTCCATATTTCGCTTGCCATGGATATTAGCCCCAACTGCGATTGCCATCCCGAAAACGACACGCCTATCGTCAACGATATCGGCATGTTCGCGAGCTTCGACCCGGTCGCCATCGACCAGGCCTGTGCCGATGCCGTCATGGCATCTGAGCCGCTGCCCAACACCGAGCTTACCGATAGCGCGGCCAAGATGGAGCACAACCACGAGCATCTGGAGGGCGATCAGGCCAAGGACCCCTTCTGCATCACGCATCCCGACACCGACTGGCGCACCTGCATCGCGCACGCCGAGAAGATCGGCCTGGGCACGAGCAAGTACGAGCTCATCGAGGTCAAGTAGCGCCTAGTTATTGGACAAATCAAGCGCTTTTCTGGCGCAAGTAGAGCAAAAGCCGCCCGTGGGCACAGCGCTCACGGGCGGCTTTTTGGAAGTATGCGGCAAATTTCGAGACCGCCGAGCACACGACATTTTTTGGCAACAAAACCCCTGATAAATTGTTGGTAAAACTGTGGTCTGGTCGGCAGTTCCAGATTTTGCCGCATACTTCCGAAAATAGGGGGTCAGATAAAGCCTCAGACGTTGCTATTCGCCTAAAAATACTCGTCGAGGAAGTTGTTGACTGTGTTCCAGTAGAGCTCGGGGTCAACTTGCGCACTCTTGGCGTGGGTGGCGCCATGGATGGTGAGCTTTTGCTTGACCTTGCTGGCGCACGCGTCGTAGTTTTGGTCGAGCATGCTGTACGGCACAAAGGTGTCCTGGTCGCCGTGGATAAACAGCATGGGAACCGTCGCGTGTTTGAGTTGCTCCACACTGCTCGCCTTATGAAAGTCGTAGCCCGCGCGCACGTTGCACACCAAGTTTGCTACATCGAGCAAGGGAAAGCTGGGCAGGCCGAACACGTCCTTGAGTTGCAGGGAAAACTCGTCCCAAACACTCGTATAACCACAGTCCTCGATAATGCATTTTACGTTTGCGGGTAGAGATTCCCCCGCGACGTTCATGGCAGTTGCTGCACCCATCGACTCGCCAAAGACCAGGATGCGCGCCTCGGGGTCGGCCGCAACGATCCGCCCAATCCATGCAACGATATCGAGCCGCTCGGGCCAGCCCATGCCGATATAGTCGCCGCCGGAGCGCTCGTGGGCGCGGGCGGCAGGCGCGAGCACGTTCATGCCGCGGTCGTGGAATCGCTTGACGTATCGGGCCATGCCGATGGGCTCGTTGGTATATCCATGCAGGCAGACGGCGTAATCGTGGGTGTTCTCCGAGGCGGCAAAAAACCAAGCGGCGAGCTCGGTTCCGTCATCTGCGGTGAGGCTGCTGCTCTTGCGGTTTTCTTTAAACCATGCCCGCGCCTCGGTGTCCTCGGCATCCGGCTGCTCGCCTTCTTTGTCGTTCTTGCTATCCTGCATCATCTTCATGGTGTACGGCGCTTGGGGATTCAGCGCGAAGTCAAACAGAAAGTTGCCGGCAAATCCGAGCAACGTGACAACGAGCGCCAACGCAACAACGGCGGTTATCTTAAGCTTTCGATGGGGGTGTGCGCTTTGGGACATTCGCGGTTCTCCTTAAAGATGTTAATACGTCAACATTTAATGCAAGCGCATTATGGACGTTCGCCGTTGATGCGTCAACAGGCAAAGAATGGGTAAACAAAGGGTCACGTATGGTGCAAATTTCGCACGTACCTAGACGCTTTGATATAGTGTTGAGAACTCTTTACGTTGGAGGATGTAACCGGCATGTCCGATTCGAGCGACAGTTCTAAGCCGCGACCCAAGACCGCGGCCGTTCCACACTACACCATGGGCGAGGAGATCATGAACTCCGTCACCCATGGTGTCGGCTGCCTGCTGGGTATCGCGGGCCTGGTACTCCTGATCGTATTTGCTGCCCTGCGCGGCGGAGGCCCGGCCCACATGGCCGCGGCGATTGTCTATGGTGTCAGCATTATCCTCGAATACCTTGCCTCCACGCTCTACCATGCGATTCGGCCCGCTCGCGCCAAGCGCGTGTTTCGCATCATCGACCATAGCTGCATCTACCTGCTCATAGCCGGCAGCTATACGCCGTTTTGTCTCATCACGCTCGCAAACGACGGCGGTCCTATGCTGTTCTTTGCCGTATGGGCCATCGCCATTATCGGCATCGCCCTCGAGTGCTTTATGCGCGAGCGTCAACCGCACTGGGTAAGTGGCCTGGTCTACCTGCTGATGGGCTGGCTCGTTGTCTTTAAGCTGCCCGAACTTGTGGCACTGCTCAACCCTGTGGCGCTTGCCCTGCTCGCCGTCGGCGGCGTGTGCTACACCGCGGGCGTGCCGTTCTATATCGCCAAAAACGTGCGCTATCTGCACAGCGTGTTTCACCTGTGGGTGCTCGCCGGCAGCATCTTCCAGTTCATGGCGGTGATCCTCTTCGTAATCTAGCGACCACGCCAGCGCCCGTGCCCCCGCTCGGTCGCCAGCGCAATTGCCCTATCCGCCATCAACGTTTTACCCTAACGTCCCGAATCTTGGAGGTTCGAGAAACTCCCGATGGACATAACCATCTCCCTTATCACCACCCTCGTTTTGACCCTCATCAACGGCTACTTCTCCATGTCCGAGATGGCGCTCACCACGGCTAAGCGCGCCGTGTTGGAGCACGATGCCGAGGAAGGCGACAAGCGCGCCGAGCGCGCCATTAAGCTGGCCGCCGACTCCGACCAGCTGCTCGCCACCATCCAGGTCGCCATCACGCTCGTGGGCTTCGCCTCGTCCGCCGTCGCCTCGACGAGCCTGTCCGACCCGCTTGCCACGTGGCTCATGAGCTTTGGCATCGCGCCGCTTTCCGCCATCGCGCGCGGCCTGGCGCCGGTCATCATCACCGTCGCCGTCGCCTTCGTGTCCATCGTGGTTGGCGAGCTTGTGCCCAAGCGCATCGGCCTGGCTAATGCCGAAGGCGTATCCAAGCAGGTCGTGGGACCGCTCTCCGTGTTCCAAAAGATCGCCCGCCCGCTCGTGTGGCTGACCGGCGCCTGCTCCGACGGCCTGGCCCGCATCCTGCGCATCAAGAGCGCCGACGACCGCCAAAACGTCTCGGAGGAAGAGATCAAATACATGGTCTCGGAGCAGGATGATCTGCTCGACGAGGAAAAGCGCATGATCCACGAGATCTTCGACCTTGGAGACACCGTTGCCCGCGAGGTCATGGTGCCGCGCGTGGACACCACCATGTGCGAGGACGACGAAACGGTCGCCGACGTGCTGTCCGCCATGCGCCAGACCGGCTTTAGCCGCATCCCCGTCTATCACGAGGATCCCGACAACGTCGCCGGCATCGCGCACATCAAGGACCTGATCCAGCCTTCGCTCGACGGCAAGGGCGACCAGCCCATCGCCGACTTTTTGCGCGACGCCACCTTTGTGCCCGACACCAAGGACATCCTGCCGCTGCTGTCCGAGATGCAGACCTCGCACGACCAGATCGTAGTAGTCGTGGACGAGTACGGTGGCACGGCCGGCATCATCACCATCGAGGACATCGTCGAGGAGATCGTGGGCGAGATCGAGGACGAGTTCGACCCCGACAACAAGTACCTCACGCGCCTTTCGCGCCGCGAGTGGCTCGTCGATGGGCGTTTTTCGTGCGATGACGCGATTGAGCTTGGTTGGCCGCTCGAGGAAAGCGATGATTATGAGACCATCGCCGGCTGGATTTTGGAGCTTTGCGACTCGGTGCCCGACATCGGAGAGGTGTTTGAGGTTGCGGGGTACAAGTTTAAGGTGCAGTCGATGCGTGGCCAGCGCATCTCGCTCATTCGCGTGATCGCTCCGGCCGAAACCGATAAGAAGGATTCCGAGTCCTCGGCAGATAAGCCGACGGCGTCGGGTGCGGGCTCTGCGGACCCTGCGCGCACGTGCTGGTGAACCCCGGCATGCCGCTCATGACCTCGGAGGACATCGAGGCCACGGCGCGCGTGTACTACCTGGTACCCGCAATTGCCAAGCACCTGTGCCTGGGCGATTCCGGTCGCGAATTCCAGGACTGCATGGGCCAGACCGAGCTTTGCCATCTGCTGGAGCACGTGACGGTCGAGCTCATGAACGAGACCGGGCTTGCCGGCAGCATTTCGTGCGGCCGCACCCGCGTGAGTGAGCACGATGAGCGTGTCTTTGAGGTCGAGCTTTCGTGTCCCGACGACGCGCTGGCCATCGGCGCGCTGTCTTCGGCGACCTTTATGATGGATTGGGCCTATCTGCATGCCGACCAGCCCGCTCCCGATGTGGACGGTACGGTCGCGGGTTTGCGCAACCTGGTGCTGGGCATGCGTGCCGAGGCCGAGGGCAAGGACCCGCACGAGGCCGTCGCCGCCGCGAACGCCGAGGGCGACGCCGGGGACACGGCCGAGGG
>USDE01000015.1 GCA_900553345.1 uncultured Collinsella sp. | reverse complement strand
GCCGGCACGGCGATATTCGTCCACCCCAAGAACTTGCATATGGCGACGGACACCGCAGCCAAACCGGCAGCTACGACATTGCCGCGCGACAGTCGCTGCGAAAAGAGTAGGCAGATAAAGAGCGATGTGCAGACAAAACCCGCAATAGCGGTGGGAACATCGACAACGGCGCCGACGATGGCGCCCGTCGTACACGAAACGCCCCATGTTGCGATGAGGATCACGTTGAGCACAAAGGACTCGAGCGGACCCCAATCCTCCCCTTTAACCAACTTGGCAAGCGAGATGCCATATGCCTCCTCGGTAAGCGTCGCGGCAACAGCCAGCGTCTGACGCTTCGAGGCACCCCTCAGATGCGGTGCGATCGATGCCGAGTAAAGCGCAAAGCGCGAGGAGATTGCGGCGACGCTCGCGACGATCGACGCCGCAGGCACACCCGCCAGCCACAGATTGCAGATCATAAACTGCCCGCTGCCCGTCACGAACGTGCTGCTCAGAGCAAAAACCATCCAGGGTTCCATTCCCGTCTGCGCCATAATCATTCCGCACGGCGCGGCTATCGCAACATAGGTAAGCATCACCGGCCAGACGGTTTTAACGATTTTGAGCACCATAGCGTTCCTCGTCCCGACAAGATTTCCGAGCCGCATGCAACGACGCGGCAGAACCATCGCCCGATGGCAACCGAGTTCACCTACAATTGCCACCGGATCGAAAGACACAGAAAGACACAACTTTTTAGGAAGTCATTATGACAGCTATCGATCGAACGCGGGCTGCCGCGGCCTTCAAGACCTACACCGATGCCTACGATGCCGCCAATCCGCGTATCGCGCTCAAAATCGAGCATACGTACCACGTTGCCGAGGCATGCGATGCCGTGGCACGCGAACAGGGCTGGTCACCGCAGGACATTGATCTGGCGTGGCTTTGTGGGCTGTTGCACGATATGGGCCGCTTTGAGCAGCTGCGACGCTGGGATACGTTTAAGGATGCCGAAAGCGTGAGCCATGCGGCGTTGGGCGTCGAGGTCCTCTTTGGCAAAACACCTGCAGATGCGCCCGCGGCAACAAGTATCCGCGACTTTATCGACGATCCGGTAGAAGACGAACTCATTCGAGCGAGCATTGCCTATCACAGCAATTTCCGTCTGCCCGCGCAGCTCGGCGAGCGCACGCGGCGCTTCTGCGATATCGTGCGCGATGGCGACAAGATCGACATCATGCGCACCATCGCCGACAGTACCGTCGACACCATCCTCAAAGTGAATGAGGACGCGTTTCTTGCCAGCCACTTCTCGGCACCGACGCTGGCCGCCTTTGACGAGCACCGCTGCGTCACGCGCGATGAGCGCAATGAGCCCGCGGACTACTTGGTGGGGCTTATCTGCTTTATGTTTGAGCTTGTCTATCCGGCAAGCCGCGCGCTGGCGCGCGAGCAGGGCGATATCTACCGCCTGCTCGACGCGCCCTTTGGTATCACGCGCCCCTTCACCGATTCCGCCACGCAAGCGACCTGGGAGCGCCTAAAGGACGAGCTGCGCAGCTGGCTGGCAAGTGCCTAGCACTCAAGCTGGGCCAGCAGCTCCTCAACGACCTCGACGGCGTCGCCGACGACCTTGTACTGGGCGACGCCGAAGATGGGGGCATCTGGGTCCTCGTTGACGGCGATGATGCACTCCGCACCGCCGATGCCGGCAAGATGCTGGATGGCACCCGAAACGCCGATGCTCATAAGGAGCTTAGGCGAAACCGACACGCCCGTCTGGCCAATCTGGTGGCGATACTCCAGCCAGCCCGCCTCCACGACGGGTCGCGTGCAGCCGAGCTCGGCACCCAGGACTTCGGCGAGCTTTCGCATCAAGGGTAGGTTTTTCTTGGAGCCAATACCGCGACCCACAACAACTAGACGCTCGGCATCGGCAATCGAAGCCTGCTGGCCCCATTCCTCGGCGGGAATCGAAATCTCGACACGAGCCTTGGCGTCTTCCGCAAGTAATACCTGGGTAATCGTTCCGGAGCGGCTATAGTCAAAGTCGGGCGCCTTAAAGATGCCGGGGCGCACCGTTGCCATCTGGGGACGGTGGTTGGGGCAGATAATGGTGGCCATCAAGTTGCCGCCAAACGCCGGACGCGTCTGTTGCAGCAGGCCCGTCTCCGTATCCATCGAAAGCACGGTGCAGTCGGCCGTAAGGCCCGTCCGCAGGCGCACGGCAACGCCAGGCGCCAGCTCGCGGCCAAAAGCGGTCGCACCGTACAGAATGGCTTCGGGCTTGCGCTCGGTTACCAAATCGCAGATGAGGCGAGCATAGACCTCCGCGTCGTTCTGACGCAGGCGCTCGTCACGACAGACCAGAACTTCGTCCGCACCGGCGCAAACCAGATGCTCCAGGTCCTCAAGCGAGCCCTCGGGGCCCATGCCGACCAGCGCCACCAGGCGACAGCCGCGTGCATCGGCAAGCTCGCGGCCCTTGCCCATGAGCTCGTAGGCCACCGGGGCCACGTCATCGTGCTCGTCGGTCTGAACGAATACCCAAATGTCTCGATACGCATCGAGGTCAACCGCGCCGGCGGCCTCGTCGCGCTCGATCGAAATGGCGTTGACGGGACAGGCGTCGACGCACCCGCCGCACAAGATGCAGCCGTCGGTCACATGGGCGCAGCGGTTGGGGCGCTCGCCCTCCACCACAATGCCACCCGAGGCACAGGCGCGAACGCAGCGGCCACAGCCAACGCATGCCTCGCTATCGATTATCAGTCCGCTCATCTAAGCCATCCCCTCGATAATCTTGGCAAGCTTTGCCGCCTGTTCGACCGGCGTGCCCTCGATGGCCTCGCACGTTTGGTCACGGTCGAGCACAAACGAGCGCACGACCTGCGTCGGCGATCCGGTAAGGCCGCAGCGCAAAGGGTCGGCATGCACATCGGCAGCACTGACCACCCGCACATCCGCATCTTCGGCCGCGCGAATGCCGGCGATGCTCGGCATGCGCAGCTGGCCGATCTCCTTGGCGGTCGTCATCGCGCACGGCATCTCCAGATAGACCGTCTCCTCGCCGGCGTCACAGCCGTGGACAAGCGCCAGCGAGCCGCACGTCGTAAAGCCCGCGCTCTGTACGCAGCTCACATCGGTCACGCAGGGAATCTCGAAGGCGCCGGCCAGTTCGGGGCCAATCTGGGCAGTATCGCCATCCACCGCCATCTTGCCGCAGATGAGCAGGTCGAAGTCCTCGTCGAGCGCCTCGATGCCGCATTTGAGAGCATAGGTGGTCGCCAACGTGTCCGCGCCCGCAAAAGCACGGTCGGTGAGCAGCAATGCATCGTCGGCGCCGCGGGCGATGCAGTCGCGCAGTAGCAATTCGGTTGCAGGGATACCCATCGATACCACCGTCACGTGCACATCCATGCCAAAGCCGATAAAGTCGTCCTTGAGCGCCAACGCACATTCGAGGGCACTTGCATCGAAGGGATTAATGACCGCCTGCTTGCCATCGCGCACGATGGTATTGGTTTTGGGGTCCATCTTGACCTCGGTGCTTCCCGGCACCACCTTGACGCACACCACCATATGGAAATCACTCATCTTCACGCGCCCCCTTTCTGGACGAGTTCATCCAAGAGCTTCTCCGAAAACAGGTTGCCACGACCCAGCTGCCCGGCAGGATCGAGCTGCAGCTTGAGTCGAGCCGATTCGACCATGGCCTCGTGGCCGTACATCGTCTCCAAAAAGCCCGCTTTGATCTTGCCGACGCCGTGCTCGGCAGAGACGGCGCCGCCCATAGCCGTTACCTCCGCAGCCCACTGGGCAAACAGCTCACCGCCGCGACGGTAGTCCCGCGCATCGCGCGGCAGGATATTCACATGCAGATGGTTGTTGCCGATATGTCCCCAGGCGGCAGACTCAAGCCCGCTTTCGGCCAGCGTGCGGCGATAGAGGGCAACGACATCGGCCAGGCGCGCATTGGGCACCGACATATCCGACCCCAGCTTGGTAATGGTGGGGTCGGTGCGGCGACGCTCGTCGATGAGCATGTTGACGCTCTCGGGAACGGCGTGGCGGAAGAACCGCTGGCATTCGCGATCGACCTCGGTGCGTGCAACCCAGGTCGCGTCGTCGCGGCCGCCCGCAAGCTCCAAAACCCATCCCAGGTGGTACAGCTCCTCGGTCGCTTGCGCCTCGTCGTCGCAGTCGAGTTCCACGTAAACACAGACCTTTGCCTCATCGTCGAGTGCCGGCAGCGAGACAAACGCGGTCGACTGCTCGCGCTGGCGGCGAAGGATATCCAAGGCGCCGGCATCGAAATACTCAATAGCGGCGGCATGGGACAGCACGGGGCGCACGGAATCGGTAAAGGAAACCGCCTTGTCCTCGCTGTCGAAAAAGCAGCTCACGCCCCATACGACCGAAGGTGCCGCCTGCAGGGCGATCTCGAGCTCGGTAATGACGCCGAGTGTGCCGCACGCACCGATGAAAAGATCGATGGCGTCCATATCGTCCGAAACGAAATAACCCGACGCGTTTTTGGTCTTGGGCATGGTATAGCCAGGAAGATCCAGCTCGAGCGCGCGGCCTTCCGCTGTCACGAGCGACAAGTGGCGTGCGTCAGCGTGCGCCTGACCTCGATGAAGCTCAAGCAGGTCGCCGTCCGCCAGTGCCACGTGAAGCCCCGTAACATGCGGGCGCATGGGGCCGTAGGCGTAACTGCGGGCACCGGAGGCATTGCACGCCGCCATGCCGCCCAGGCAGGCAGATGCCTCGGTGGGATCGGTGGGGAAGAACTGCTCAGGAGCTGCCTGGAACTCCTCATAGGCCTCAAGCGATACCTGATCCCAGTCAGCGGTCGGCAATGCCTTCTTACCCAGTTGCTTGCGCAACTCCGAAAGCACGACGCCCGGCTCCACGCGCAGCAGAAAACGGCCTCGCTCGTCGCGGCGAAGACCCAGGTAGCGATTCATACGAGAAGTGTTGAGGATATGCCCGCCGTGAGGCACGGCGCCGGCAGCCAGACCGGTCCGAGCACCCTGGACCGTTATTGGAACATGCTCGGCATGGAGCTTTCGCAGAATGGCGCGGACTTCGTCCTCCGTTGTCGGAAACGAGATGCTCGACGCCTCGCCCGATGTGCGAGATTCATCGCGACCATATTCTTCGAACTCGTCGCCGAAGGGTTTGATGGCTGCAGACACGCGAACTCCCCCTTTAGTTAACTACAGTGTTTGCAGGGAGATGTTACCGCATCGTTTCGTCGACGTGACTGAGACCGTCTCCATAATTGGCGGATTTTACGTTTGCGCAATTCGGCGAGCGGCGGCGTTTTCTCGGCAGGCGCTCTATTTAACGCGCTCCTTTCCATCGCAGCCACGCACACAATTGGCGCTCGAAAAAACTTGAGATATTTTTTAGCGTCTCTCACCTGCGGCGATGTAAACCCGTCAAGCATTTGGTCAGAAATTGGTCAAGTTGTGGCTGATACGGTCGGCATCGACAGCCAAAACCAATAGAAGGTTTGGCCCAAAAACAGGGAGGTTCCCATGGCATATTACTGGCCCCAGTACGGCATCGCCATCGAAGTCCACGATGACCCATATCTTCTGCCCTTCGATGAGGAGGCATTTCCCGATGCGGCTGTCTATCACGTCACCACCGACGTGATTTGCGATCCCGAATCGTTTTCGGCACTCGCCCACCACATCGCCCACATCCACGACATCAAACTCGACCCAAACTTCGACGAGCTCATCTACTCGCGACGCCTCATGCTCCACATGCTCTTTGGCGCCGATCCGTCCACGTTCGCGCGCGTCTATACCACTAAGGATGCCGCATGAGCGTAAGGAAGCAGTCGAGCCCCCTAGGGTCAAAACATCGAAAAAGGCTCGGCGCCGTCTGTTTGGCCATCGCCTGCGCCCTTATCGCCGTCGGCCTTTACGCTTGGCAGTCAAAGCCTGTCGCCGAGACGGGTGCCTCGGTCACAGCGGCAGAGGGTAAGTCGCGTCAGGAAATCCAGGACGAGCTCGATGCCATCGTCCGCGACAACATGATGACGATCTCGGTCGCACCGGTCGCCCAGCTACAAAAAGGCGGCAAGCTGCGCATCAACGTGCAAAACGTCCAGGATAACAAGTTTCCCCAGCGTTTCCGCGTGATCCAAAACGACGAGACCATCTATGAATCGGGCGTGGTCGAGACCGGCAAGACCGTTGAGACCTGCCCTGCAGGCGACATCAAAGAAGGCGAGGCGTATATCGAGATTCAAGCGCTCGACGCCAAGACCTACGACGTCCATGGCAATCCCACGCGCGTCAAGGTGCGAGTTGCGCAGACAGAAGACTAGACCTGCCACCTGTTATGAAAATGCGCACCCGTGCCGCTTTCGTCTAACCCTCACGGAAACGGTCCGTGACGAATAGAAAGGAACGATTATGGACATCACCAGGAACTTGAATGGGGCCAGGGTGCTCGTCGTGGGCGCAGGGCTGGCGCTCGCACTCGCAATGGGCGCCGCGCCGACCACCGCCCTGGCGGAGGGACGCACTGGAACCACCAACGTGACCATCAGGACCGAAATCGACAACATCAAGTTCAAAGCCCCGACCGTCATTCCGTTCGTCGCTAAGGCAGACGGCACGCTCCAGGGCCCTTCCGAGAATACAACCACCATCGACAATCTTTCGGCCTATGGCATCCACGTTACCAACATGAAGATTGCCGCCCAGAAGTCCTGGAGCATCGTCGCCGACGCCAAGACGGGGACCGCCCAGAACTCCATCGATTTTAAGGTCGGCCCAGACAAGGCACTCCAAGACGCCCACGCCGCGACGCAGGAAGCGGGCCTCGACCTTTCCAAAAATGCATCCTTCGACATGGGCTACCAGGGCATCGCCGATGGTACGGACAAGATTAAGCTTAAGACGAGCGGCACTGTCGCCCGCGTCACGCGAGACATCTTCCATGTGACCGGCACGGGCGACCAGGTCGCAACCATTACGTGGACGGTCGAGCCCGGTGCGCACACGGCCTAAGGCAATTGTCCTTGCCGTCATCATCGGCGTTGCAACGTTTGCCCCGATCGCCGCCTTTGCCCAACAAGAGCAGGCGCAGGCTGCCACGCAGGTAACTGTCGATCTATCGGAACTCGAACGCAGTGGCCAACATGAACCCCTCGCGCAAACGAGCGACACGCGACAGCTCCTGGCAGCAGGAATCGCCACGGCAGGCGCTAGCGCCATCGGCCTTGGCCTGCACATCAAACGCAGCCGGTAGCCACACGAATCGAGACCGTCCAGCATAGGTAAGGAGAACCCATGGCATCAAAGAACCTTTTGCCCGTTGCCGCGCTCTGTAGTGCGCTTGCCACCGGCATGCCCGTTGCCGCTCTAGCGACACCCGCCGTGGACGCCCCCTTACCTGCCGTCAACTGTCTCGCCACAAACCAGATGAGCACCATCGCGCGCCAACGCTTCTCGCTTGCGCAGGCAAGCATTTCGGCCTCGGGGTGCCTCCGTCGCTGCACGAACAGCTCGATAGTCGTGGATACCGAGCACTCGAGCACAGCGGACGGCCCCCTAACGGGATGCGTTATCTGCACATGGCGCGCAGCTGCAACTGATGCCGATGGCGATTCCTGCGACGTGGAGCTGTGCCTCGACATCACCCTGTCCGATGACTCGGCGGACGGGGCAACAGTCGCCTTCGACAGCACGTTTTTCGAAAACGGAGGGGGTGTATGCCTGGGCTGCGTCCCCTCGAGCGCCGATGGCACGCAGCCCGCTATCTCATTCACCGCATCGCTGAAAATGACCAAGGCGGGCACCGACGCCACGGCAAATGGCGAGATCGCTCTAATGTTCTACGCGAGCGGCACAGAAAGCCAGGAGATTCGGGGCAAACAGCGGACCGGATCGCTCAGCCTGACGCGAGGGGCAGATCCCGGTCCTGTCGATATCAGTACCGAAACGCAAGATGTGCATCACGTCCTTGTCGATCCGGCGCTCCTCGAGATGGAATGGAGCGGAGTAGGAGCGGTCGGACTCGCCCCCTCGACAGGTGACATCGCAAGCGACTCCAGCGAGAGCAGCGGTGAAATAGCGCCTGGGGACAATGGCGCACCAGGCGGCATAACACCGCCATCGAGCGGTCCTTCAGCCACTTTCAGCGAGCCAAGCGAAACAGCCACCGCAGTGGGCGGCACGCAAGCTGGCGAAAACTTGGGGTGTCCCATGCCGGCAGACATCGACGAGGGCAATTGTTGCATGATGGTCGCGCTCGACCGCACGGAAACCGTCGACGCCGCGAGCATTGAGGTCACCGCTGCCGATAAGCCCGTCCGCAAAGCAGCCATTATCGCATTCCCTAAAACCGTCGAAGTTGTTTTTCTGCCATCGGGCGAGGTCGTAGCCCCCACCTTGCTCACCTTGCTTGGGGCAAAGGGCACGGCCAACCAAATCGACAACCTCACGGTCGCCGACCCTGCGACCACCGCAAAACTGCACCTGTATGCCGTAACCTCGGACGGAGGCAAAACCGAGGAATTCGACGGTGAGAATCTCCTGAATAACCGGATACTCCATAAAATGGAAGACGTCTCGTATCAAATTGAGCTCGTGGGATTTGACCGAGCTCGAGATGCCGATATCATCGCCGCGGCCATTGAGTCCCCGCAGCGACTCATGACGCTGTGCTTCGATTACAGCCCCTATGTCGTGATGGGAGGCTGAGGCTCGGGCACCAAATGCCGTCATTAATACCACTTATATAACGTATAGGATGAGGCGTGACGCACCCTGCAGCCCGTTCTGCTACGATTGCCAGGTTGGCATCAATATGGGAGGGTTCATGCCGGGTTTGGGAACGGTCATCAACGTCGCACTTTTGATTGCGGGCGGACTGCTGGGCCTTATAGGCGGACGCTTTATCACACCCCGCATCCAAGACACGCTCATGAAGGCGTCGGGGCTGTGCGTTTTGTTTATCGGACTGGGCGGCACCATGCAAAAGATGCTCGTCATTGACGGGAAAGCGCTGGAGACCACCGGCACCACCATGCTCATCGTCTCGTTTGCCCTCGGCTCGCTCATCGGCGAGGCCGTTAACCTGGAAGCCGGCATCGAAAACCTGGGCGAATGGCTCAAGCGCAAAACCGGCAGCGAGGGAGACAACGAGTTCACCAATGCCTTTGTCTCGACATCGCTGACCGTCTGCATCGGTGCCATGGCTATCGTGGGATCAATCCAAGACGGCTTGCTCGGCGACTGGTCCACGCTTGCCCTCAAGGGCGCGTTGGACTGCATCATCGTCTGCACCATGACGGCTTCGCTCGGCCGCGGCTGCATCTTCTCCGCCCTGCCCGTTGCCGTATTCCAGGGAACGATTACGCTGTTTGCCGGCGCGCTCTCCCCCATCATGACCGCCGCCGCCCTCGACAGTCTATCGCTCGTGGGCTCTATACTCATCTTCTGCGTCGGCGTCAACCTCATCCGTCCTCAGACCTTCCGCACGGCCAATATGCTCCCCTCCGTTGTCATAGCCGTCATCTACGCCCTCCTGTTCTAAATCTATCTACGTAGCGGTATCTCGAACACCTGTTTGATGCTGTGCTATGATATGAGGTCACCGAAGCTGCGTTAGGAGAGGAGAAACGGTGGCCGACCAGGACATCAAGATGCTCATCGAGCGCATTATGGCCGAGGCCCGGACCCATCAGTCTGCTCGCTTCTCAAACGAAGTCTATGCTGACGAGCCGATTCTCAAAACCGGTCGTCAGATGCAGAACTTCCTTCCTGACCAGTACCGCAAAATGCGTGAGATATCGCGTTGGCAAGAAGACCCCAAGGGTGGCGCGGGACGTTGGCTTTCGGAAGCCGAGCTTTTCTACCGCCAAGGCCTGCTGATGGCCGACTTTGAGGACGACTGTCCCTACAACGGCACATTCAAGTCGTACTTTCCCACCTATAACGCCATGAGCGATCGGCAGCTGCGCGGCTATTTTACCTGGCGCACCCAAGTGCGCCGCGGAACCGTCGAGGAAACGTCTACGTCCTTTGCCTTTCTGTATCTCTATGAGCTGATCTGCGGCATTGGCGTAGATGACCCACTCGATGGTTTTAACAAAATCAAGGCCTTTTGGGATGCCTATCGCGCCTTTGAACCCGGCATCGACCGGTTCGCACGCGTGTGGCTGCAGGACTACGCCGTGTTCCACGGACTCGACCCCAAGCTGCTTCGCGACTCTAAAACCGTCATGTTCGATAACGCCCTTATCGAGCTGCGGCGTGCGGCGCGAGACCTTGCGCCCGCGCCAACGCCGTCAGACCTGGCGCCTGCGCGTCGCAAGACCTCCGAGCCCACGCTCCCCCTTCCGCCCGACGAGGCAGGCGAGGAGCGACTCATGACCGCTATAAACGCCCTCTCCACGTACAACCTGAATAACTCACGGCTCGACCGTTCCCACCATCGCGACCTGCGCCACGTGGCATGCGCCGTGTATGTCCGTATGGCGCGCTACTATGACACGCACCGAAAGACCGGCATCGTAGCGAGCTTGTTTGGGGAGGAGACGGCCATGCCCTACACCATGTTTGCCTCGGCCGTGTTCTTTGCGCCCGAGCGCCACGAGGACTGCGAATATCGCCTGGACCCCATTCACATCTATCGCTGCCAAAATGGCTTTTGGGAATGCATGCGCATCCACGGCAGCAGACAAAAAAGTAGCAAGCTCGGTGAGATGATGCGCGCCTGCGACCAACGCCTGCGCCTGGCCCTAGACCCCACCCATCCCCTAAAGGAGGAGAAGGTCCCCAAATATCTGGCCAAGATCATCGATGACGAGATCGTGGCATGGCTTTCGTGGGACGCCGCGCACCAGCCTGTCAAGATCGATATCGATTTGAGTCAGCTGGGGCACATTCGGAGCGCCGCCGCGCAAACGCGTGAAGCGCTTTTGATTGATGAGGAGCGCGAGGATGATGTGCCTATGGAAGCCGAGGCGACGCTTATCGAGCAACCGAACACCGAGTCTACGCCCAGCATGTCCGCCGGACCTGGCGAGATGGCCACACGGCAAGACGAACCCGACGAGCCGACTGTCTCCACCGAAGAGTTTGGCGTCGTGGCACCGCTCCTCGCACCGACGCCCGTGTTCGCAGCTGCTGCGCCCGCTGACGCCACGAGCGAACTCGCACCCGCCGCAACCGCGTATCTGCGCGCACTGCTCGAGCAGAACGCAGCGCAAGCGACATCGGCAGTGGCGCACTCGGGCCAGAGCGAGGACATGCTCGTCGATAGCATCAACGAGGCGCTCTTTGACCTGGTGGGTGACACCGTAATTGAATTTGGCGCGGCAGGACCGCAAATTATCGAGGACTACGAAGCAGACGTGAGAGGATACCTAGACTATGAGTGATACCGCATCCGCAGCACCCCGCGTGCCCAAGCGCGTCGCCGCCGTCATTCTCAACTCGCTCAAGGGCGGCGTGGTCCCGCGCATCGGCCTTCCCTACATCACCGTAGGGCGCGAGGTCGAAATCCGCGCCCTGCTCACCGACCTGAGTCTCATCGCCGACGGCGGCGCGAGCTTCCGCTTTCTGGTCGGTCGCTACGGAGCCGGCAAGAGCTTTTTGCTCCAGACCATCCGCACGCACGCCATGGGCGAGGGATTCGTCGTCGCCGATGCCGACCTGTCACCCGAGCGCCGCCTACAGGGCGGCCAGGGGCAGGGCCTTGCCACCTACCGCGAGCTCATCCGCAACATATCGACTAAAACGCGCCCCGAGGGCGGTGCGCTCAACCTAATCCTCGATCGCTGGGTCGCCTCGTGTGCCGATGCCGATGAGTCTGCCGTCAATGCCCAACTGGCCCCGCTCGAGGAAATGGTCCACGGCTTCGACTTCGCCCGTATGCTCCGCCGCTACCGCGCGGCCGTATCCGAGGGCGACGAAGAAGCTATGAGCCGCGTGACCAAATGGATTCGCGGCGAGTACCGCACCAAGAGTGAGGCACGCGCCGAGCTGGGCTCCTCGACCATCATCAGCGATGACGACTGGTACGACTACGTTAAGCTCATTGCGCGCTTTTTGGTCTGCGGCGGCTACAAGGGCATGCTGGTGCTCATCGACGAGCTCGTGAATCTGTATAAGATTCCCAACGCCATCACGCGCCAATACAACTACGAGAAGATCCTAACCATGTACAACGACACGCTCCAGGGCAAGGCGCAGTACCTGGGCATGATCATGGGCGGCACGCCAACCTCCATCGAAGACCGGCGCCGCGGTGTGTTCTCCTACGAGGCCCTGCGCAGCCGACTCGCTCAGGGCCGCTTTGCGCGCGAGGACCTTAAGGACATGCTCGCGCCCATCATCCGTCTGCAGCCACTCACCTACGAGGAGCTGCTGGTGCTCATCGAAAAACTCATGCAGATCCATGCCGGCTACTTTGGCTGGACGCCCACGCTTACCGAGAACGACTTGGTGGACTTCCTCAAGATTGAGTTTGGCCGCGTGGGAGCCGACACGCATCTGACGCCGCGTGAGGTCATTCGTGACTTTATCGAGCTGCTCGACATCCTATGCCAAAACCCCGACGCCAACGTGGCCGAGCTACTGCAAAGCGTCGGCGGCGACGCGCTGGCGCCGGCAACAGCAACAGGCGACACCGGCACCGCAAGCGGCGACCGCAATTTCGCCGAATTCACCATCTAACCTGCCAAAAAGGGACAGGTTTATTTTGGCAGGCTTTATCTGGGCAAACGTCGAGGCAGTAATGCAGCAAGCCACTGCCCACCGCGTTGAGAGATTCGTTTTTGAAAGGAGGCCCCGTGAACGCCTTTGACCGCTACGCCCCGTTTATCCAAGACTTCATCTACTCCCACGATTGGGAGAGTCTACGCTCCATCCAGGTTGCGGCGGCAGATGCCATCTTTAACACTCAGGACAATGTGCTCCTGACGGCATCCACGGCTTCCGGCAAAACCGAGGCAGCCTTCTTTCCCATCCTGACCGAGTTTTGGGAGAACCCGCCCGCGAGCGTTGGCGCCCTCTACATCGGCCCCCTCAAGGCACTCATCAATGATCAGTTCGTCCGCCTCAACGACCTGTGCGAAGAGGCCGATATCCCCGTCTGGCACTGGCATGGCGATGTTTCGCAGTCGCACAAGGCTAAGCTCATCAAAAAACCGAGCGGTATCTTGCAGATTACGCCCGAGTCGCTCGAGGCGCTCCTGATCCATAAGCACATGGCAATCCCTCGTATGTTCTGCGACCTGCGCTATGTGGTTATCGACGAGGTTCACTCGCTCATGCGCGACGACCGCGGCGGTCAGACGCTCTGCCTTATCGAGCGCCTCTCGCGCATGGCGGGCGTGCA
>USDE01000014.1 GCA_900553345.1 uncultured Collinsella sp. | reverse complement strand
GTCGCACCATTTGTCATCGTGGTAGTGGCCGAAGAACCAGGCTCGGTAGCCGAGTCGCCCGTCGAGCTCGGCAAGGAATCGCTGAAGTCGGTCGCCCCGATACTCGCGTCCGCGCTCCCGGCACAGCCCCTCAGCAAGGGCGGCAGGAGCCTCGTGAGTCACAACGCAGTCGACCTTCCAGCCCACGCGGTCGAGTGAGGCGCGGCAACGGTCCATCTCCTCCTCGCTCGGTATCTCCTCGGGCCACCAGCTCCTCCCCTCCCTGCGACACTGCCTGTCGTTGCTCGCGGCACCGCCCATGGCAAGGACTGTGAGCCCGTCGATATCGAACACCTCACCGCGCATCAGGTGCAGCACGTGCGGTCGCGCCTCATGGACGAGACCGCCGCTCCACTCCCGCACCGGCAGTTCTGCCAGGGCGTGGTGGTTCTCATGGTTGCCGTCTACGAAACACGTGGTCCAGGGCTTCGACTCGAACCAGTCGAGCCAATACCTCTCAGCATTCGAGCCGTCCCAGACAAAGCCGAAGTCGCCGGCCACGATCACCGCGTCATCGCGCGTCAGCGTGCGCCCCAGCGGCCAAGATTTGAAGGCGAATCTGCTGGCCCCATACTCGGCCCTGCCGTGCACGTCGCCTGTCACATAGACCGTCATCAGTACGCACCCCACGGCAGGAGTTTGTCCCCGAGTCTCACGATCCGGTCATACAGCACCGTGTGCTGTTCGTCCGGATTGCCGTCTCGGTGAAAATGGCCGTAATACCAGCGTTTATAGTCCAGGCGGTCCTCGAGCTCGTCGAGGAATCCGGTCAGCCGGTCCACATCCGGGCGCTCCCAGCCTGGGTCCGGGTAGAGCGTCGGCGAGAGCATGCGCGTCGAGCAGGTATGGGTGATGACGCAGTCGACCTTCCAGCCGACCTCGTCGAGCCTTGCCCGCGCGGTATCGAAATCGCGCTCGTCCGGGAGCTCCTGAGGCCACCAGCTGGAATACGGCACGCGGTATTCCCTGTCCACGCTCGTGGCACCGCCCATGGTGAATACCGTCGAGCCGTCGAGATCGAAGACCTCCCCGCGCATGAGTCGGCGGATGGACGAGGTATCCGACAGGCGTTGCGTCAGCCCGCCGTGCCACGGCTCCATGGGGCGCTCCTCCCAGTGGTCGAAGCGCTCGTGGTTGCCGTCGACGAACAGCACCGTGTAGGGGCGCGACTCCAGCCAGGCGATATCGGCGCATTCCTCGGCAGAGAAGTCCCACGGAAAGCCAAAGTCGCCGGCGATGATCAGATAGTCATCGCTGGTAAGGCTATCCTCAAGCTCCCAGTCGCGGAGCTTTTGCATGTCAAGCCCACCGTGGATGTCGCCTGTCACATAGACCGTCATCGAATCACCTCTTTCCGCTTGTACGCCGCCAGCTCGCGCTCGACCTGCCTGTCGCCGGTCTCGTTGACCCACCAGGGCCATTTCACCCGGCCGCACGGCTCGTCGACCCCGGCGAACCACTCCCTCAGCTCGTCGAGACTCACCGGGGAGTGCCCGTTGGCATCACAACCGACGTCGTAGCGCAGAAGGCCCTGCTTGCGGTTGAACTCGTTGTACGCGCCTCCGCTGCTGTGGATGTGCCCGTGGAGGTGCCACGACCCATGGCTCATGCCCTGCCAGTCGGCCATGGGGTAATGGCTCAGGACGATCTTCTGCCCGTCGATCTTGAGCACGCAGATCGGCGGCTCCACGGTGAACGCGCCCGCGACCGCCGGCTGGGTCCAGTCCTTGTCGTGGTTTCCCGGGACGAGGTGGATGCGTCTGCAGGCGATCCGCTTACGCAGCCCGCAGGCGTCCTGGGCGGTCATCTTGAAACTAAAGTCGCCCAGGATGTAGAGCTCATCGTCCACGGCGACTTTGCCGTTGATGTTGTCGACGATGGCGTCGTTCATCTGCCAAATCGTCTCCCACGGGCGGTCGGTGAACTTCAGCACGTTCTCATGCCCGAAGTGGGTGTCGCTGGTGAACCAGATCATATTTATTGTCTCCTTTTATCGCTAAAATACGTTCTCCTTCGATGCCAGGAGACGTATTTTGAGCGACATGAGGTACATATCCCTCATGTTCCAAGCTCCAATCTGCCGAATTTGCTCGGATAAAAGTCTAAGGCTTCGATAGCGAGCACAATTTGCTTTTTGAATTATGGACGAATTCCTCGTCAAGAGGGTAAAATAATGCCGACGGCAGCCCAAGTTGTAGTGAGCTGGGCAGAGCCGTTGCTTAACGAAGTTAGGTCATTGTCTTAGCGACGGTGACCTTTCTTTTTGGGCTTCGAGCCCTGCTTAAGTGCCTTGGAAAGGCCGACAAGGGCCGTGAGGAGCGAGACCATAGCGGTCAGGAGCTTCACGAACTCGGTGAAATCGGTCATGGGCATCACCTCCCATCGAATGGAGGGCTCTGCCCGGCACGAGGACTGCCGACAGCGAGGACGATTCTATCAGAGTGGCTGGCCCTCTTCATTCAATTCATGCTCCCCACCCTCGCCGAGACTGCAGGCGTGGCAGAATCGGCACCGAACGGTAGCGCGCCAGGGCACTGACGATGAACTATCCAAAACTAGCGAGGCGTATCACCACGTGAGAAATCGCCACGGTCGATAACGCGATCGCCCATCTGTCGCGACACAGTGCTACCGCCGTGCGCCTGGCCGGCGGTGCGAACGCGGTCATCGCCGGCATCGGGAACGGCGCCGGCGTAACGGTTGCGAATCTCCCTCGCATAACCGCGACGCGCAAGAAGTTCATCGCGAACCGCCGGATCTTCGAGCAGGTCTTCGTCACACTTCGGTGTAATGAATTTAGGAAACGAATTGTAGGCGACGCCTTTGCTTGCTTTAGCCTGCTCGACCCACGCCGAGTATGCTTTCTTGAGTCGTCGGATATAAATCTCACAGCGCTTCTCGTATGGAAGCGCACGCTCGGCCTCCAACACGTTATTTTCGAAAGCCGTCTGCAATGACTTCAACGCGAAGCGTCCGTCAAGACGAGTCAGGTTGAAGGTGCACTTCGGATTGCCGGCTTCTTTGATATCGAGATCTGTCGCATAGACTCGATTGTTCTTGATGAAAATGTCTACGCCCCATGATGCAAGTAGTTTTTTGAACTGCTCCATATTCTTAACGCGACCTTCGTCAATCGCAATATGGATTAGCTCGCGCAGATTGTTTTTATAACTGTACTCTCCCCGCTCAACGATTATCTTTTCTGTGTCGCGCGTCTGACGATCTCGAATCTTCGAATTCTTCTTTCCCTTTTCAAGTTGAGTAAGATTCCAGGCCTCGTCCATTTCACGAACCCACGCGGCGCGTTCGAATTTTCCGCGACGCCCGCCCGTCTCGCAACGCTTACCCGTCAAAAGATCCGTGCGGTTAATCGCCATATGAACCGCATAACGTTTTCCCGCCTTATCGCTTTCCTCATGCAACGCGACAATCACTTGTTGATGCGGGTAGTGTTTCGCAAGCCATTGCTCCGCGTAGGCCATACACGCATCGGGGGTCATCTTGCCTCCGTTGCAGCTGCACTCCTCGGGTAGAAACGCGAGAATCTGATGAAGCATCGTTATGTTCTTCGCGCCGGCACGCGCAGGCCTGTCGTGATGAAACATCTTCCGCGTCATAGCCATCTCGGAAAACCAGTGCTTTCCGTTCGCGAGGTTCCAGCCGCCGCGGGCCAAAGCGTGCTTTCCGTTAATGTACTTGCGCAGGTGCTTCGCGTAGCGCTCGGACGAAACACCTTTCTGCTTAACGACGGTCATCGAGCTCACCGCCATCGATGAAATAGCGCTGTTCGAGCTCTTCGATAAAGAGAGTGACTTTGCGGGCGTTCTGGTAAACCTTTTCAAGCGTTCGGAAAACTGCCTTCTCGTTGTAGGCCGGAAGACCTTGCGCATTCACAAAATACATCAGCTGGTTGAGGTTCGTCCCCTCGCGATACAGCTCGTGATAGATTTTCGTGACCTGTGCCATATCGAAATCGATCTTCTCGATTTTCCCGGCAAGCATCACGCGGCGGGCATACGCACTGACGGTCGCACCGAGCGCATCCGCCTGTTTGCGGATCGCTTCGTGCTCCCCATCGGTGACCTTAACGTAAATAGTTTTCGAACGCGTTTCATGCAAATCGCCTGAAACGGTTTGCAGCTTTTTACTGCGGCCGCCGTCATCATTTTTGGAAATGACTAGGTCATCACTCCGATGAACCAATGCATAGCGAATGAGTTCGGCCTTCGTCATGCCTGCCTTGTCCGCCAAAGCGGAAAGCGTTTCATATTCTTCGGAAGTGAGTGTCGCCTTGACGGTGTACGGACGCTTACAACTCATCATGCCCCCAGAAAAGCAAAGCGAATCGGTGAGGCCACCGATTCAAAACCAATATGAGATTGCTTTCCTTTTTGGGAGCGACTGACGTCGCGCCGATTTTTGAAGTGACGCCGTCACTTTACTTAGAAATAAAAGGCGAACTTCATTTCTAACTTTATCGCCGTGGGAGGCGATAAACAAGATGTGTTGGCAGATAAAGGGGGCGAGTATGGCCCCATTTATCTAGCCCAACACCAATCTTGCAATCACCGGAACGGCGATTGGGCGGAGCGTAGCGTAGACACGAAACGAGAGGCCTCGTTTCGAGCGAAAGGCTTCGCGGTGTCGTAGTGTCAGCGGAGACCGTGAGCGGAAGCGAATTTTTAACGCGAAGGATGCTGAGTGTTAGAAATTCGCTGTAGCGAGAGCGGAGCGGTAATGCGAACGCGAGGGATACCGAGTGTTTGCATTACCGCGCAGCGGACTCCGGGCGAGGGCTGGAGCAAGTTGATGGAAGACCTTACCGATTTGCGGAAGTTTTTACCCGAAGCATCCGGCACCGCCGGATTCTTTTGGAGCGGCCTCTCGTTTGATTGCTTTCCTATCGTTTGCTCCCAGACTGGGCGTTTAAAAAAGGCGACCGAAATCGGCCGCCCACAAATAAATAAACATTTACCGAACGTAAGAGGATAGGAACGATGCGCGTTACTCCCAGTGACCGGCGACGTCGACAACCCAATGCTGTCCCGTAGCCTGCTGTTCATAATGACCCTGGTCCTCAGAGGTGGTATACGAATCGTTTACGACAGATCCTCCGATGCCGCCGTTGTCCATATCATTATGAACCCATGAATAGGCGGCATCTTCGGAATCGAAGGACCCTACCATAGTACCACCATGATTGACCCAGAAACGAGGATGACGCGTGTATACCACGTTCGGTACCCAGTCCTGGCTGTAGTCGGTCTCCCAGTGGCCCTGCTCGGCAACCCATTTCTTCTGGCTACCGCCGTTGGAAGAGGAATTGTTGCCGCTTGAACCTTGAGAGCTGCCGGAATTCTGCTTGGACTGGGAGGAATCTCCCTTGCTGTCCGACTTCGACGAGTCGGAGGACTTGTTATCCTCCTTCTTGGAGTCATCGGACTTCTGGTCTTTGTCGTCGGACTCTTTCTTCTCCTCGGTTTTGGTTCCAGAGGTTTGCGCCGCCTTTTCTTCGCTTGGCTTCTTTTTGTCTTTATTCTTTACCGCTGTGGCGGCCCTTTCCGTAGAGCCGCTTCCCTGCTTTGCAACGCCGGCACATCCAATCTGAGGTGCCGAAAGGCACACCAGAAGCGCAACGATAATAGCCTTTGTTCTCACACCGATCTCCCGGTCCATGAAACCGGGCGTTGGACACTAGCCGATATCCAACGCCCGGCTCGCTTTTACATCTGCTCGCGGCGCTTCTTTTGATCGAGGAAGACGCCGGCTGCCACGAGGACGGTACCGCCGATGACGAACGTCTCGCCGATGAGTCCCGCGCGGTCACCGGTCTGGGCGAGGCTGCCGGGCTGGGCGGTATCTGTGCCGGCGAGGTGCTTCGGGCTGTATGCCGCCTGCTGCTTTGCGACCTTCTCTGCCTCCTGTCGTGCGATCTCATCGGAAAGCTTCTGCTCCGCTGCGATGCGGTCGGACTTCGCCAACTCGTAGGCGGCGAGTGCTGCATCGTAGCCGGGCTGGAGCCCGTCCACCGCGGCCTGCTTCTCGTCCAGGATTGCCTTTGCGGGCGCGACCTTGGCACGTGCCTCGACTGCTGCGGTGAAAAGCGCGTTGAGGGCGTCATCCGCGTTCGCGTCATGACCGGAAGCGAGCGCCGCGTTGGCATCGATGGAGTTCAGCTTCGCCAGCTTGGCGTCTGCCTGTGCCTTCGTCTGTTCGGCAGCGGCGACCAGGGACTCGGCGGCGACGGCGTCAGCCTTCGCGGCATCGAGTTCGGCCTTGGTGTCATTGACGGCCTTTACTGCATCCTGCTCGCGCTGCTGTGCCTCTGCGAGCTTCGCGGCAAGACCGGTGAGGATATCGAGGTTCGACTGTGCGTCCTCGAGATCGGTCTGGGAGCCGGTAAGCCTGTCGGTGGCAACGCCGGTGTCGGCCTTTGCGGCATCGACGGCACGCTGGGCATCCGCGAGGGCGCTTGCGGTGGTATCCGCCTTTTGCTTGGCGGCTGCGAGGACCGCCGCCTTCTCGGCCTGGTCGGCTACCGCCGCGTCGTGGGCGCTCTTTGCGGTATCGACCGCCTTCTTGGCGGCGGCGACGTCCTGGAAGAACTTCGCGAGGTCGGCGTTCGCATCCATGACGTCCTGCTGCTTGGCCTCGGTGTCCGCCTTGGCGGAGTCCAGCTTGGACTGTGCGGTCGTTACGGCTGCGTTGGCGGCATCAAGGGCGACCTGCTTCTGCTGGACGGTCGACTTTGCCGTATCGACTGCCGCGTTGGCGGCATCGAGGTCCGATTTCGCCGCATCCAGCTTGGCCTGGGCATCCGTGACGCCCTGCTGCTTGGCGGCGACATCAGCCTTGGCGGCATCGACGGCACGCTGGGCATCGGCAACACCCTGCTTTGCGGCATCGACACCTGCCTGTGCGGCATCCACCGCGACCTGCTTCTGCTGGACGGTTTCAGCGGCGTCGGTGGCTGCCTGCTGCTTGGATGCGAGATCGGCCTTGGCTACGTTGAGTGCGCTCTTGGCGTTCTTGAGGCCGTTGATATAAGAGGTCAGCTTTTGCTCGTACTCGTCGACGGAGATGGGGTTCGTGTTCCAACCGGAGCCGGACCAGCCGGAGATCTCTGCGGTGTAGCACTGCGTCTGAAGCCCGGACATGGTGCCCTTGGTGCAGGTTGCCATTCCCATAACGGCGAGTTCGGGATTGATGATGTTCATGTAATGGCCGACGGTGCCGCTACTGCCGTTCTCCCAGTGGCAGTTGTCTGCAATCCAATGGTTGATTGCGACACCGTTCTTTGCATAGAAATCATAGGCATCCTTGCCGACAAGACCGGTGACTCCATAAAGGGCCTCCGTTGCCTTGTCGAAAAAGCCCTTCTCCTGCTCGATCCACTGCCCACTCGGATCGATTCCGTAATTCCATGCCAGGTTTTCGGCAAAATCATATTGACGGGCATGATCGAGCACGGTGTCGCTGTAGTTGGCATCTGCGATCGCACCGGCGATGAGCTTGTAGGTGACATGGAGCTCGGACAGGCCGACCGACTTGCGGTAGTCGTTGACGGACTTCATCCACTTGATCGCATTGAGCATATTGTCAAGAGACGTGGCGTCCTTGGAGTTGCCGACTTCGGTCTTTCCGGCATATTTGGCGTTCAGGATGATGTTGGCTGCATCTTCGGCACCCATGGCACGGAAGAAGCCGATGGCTCCCTGCTTGAGTTGCGCGTCGGCGGAATCGAGTTTCGCCTGTGCCTCGTCGACCTTCTGCTGGGCGGCGGTCACGGCGGCGTCTGCAGTATCCTTTGCGGCCTTGGCGTTCGCAAGCTCTACATCGGCGGCTGCCTTGGCGGACTCAGCGTCCTTGACAGCCTGCTTCGCGGCGTCCAGCTTGGCGACGGCGTCGGCATTCGCCTGCTTGGCCGCATCGAGGCCGGCGTTCGCGGCATCGAGAGCGGACTGGGCGGCGTTCACGCCGGATTCGGCATCGGCCGCAGCCTGCTGCTTTACGGAGAGGGACGCCTGGGCATCATTCAGCTCGGCCTGTGCCGTTGCCGCAGCGGACTGTACCTGCTCGAGCTCGGACTCGCACTGGGACTGTGTCGCTTGTGCGGCAGCGAGGGCTGCCTCCGCGTCCGCGACCTTCTGTTTTGCCGCATCGTACTCCGGACCGCTCGCGCCTGCCTCCGCTGCGGCGAGGTCTGCTTTCGCCTTCTCGTAGGCGGCGCTGGCGGCTGCGGCCTTCGCATCCGCCGCGTCCTTGTTCTGCTTGGCTGCGACAAGGACGGAATCGGCGGAATCCTTTGCAGACTGGGCCGCAACCAGCTTGGACTGGGCATCGGCAAGCGTCGCGTTGGCGTTGGCGAGATTGGCCTGTGCCCTGTCCACGGCAGCCTGGGCGTCGCGCACGGCCTGCTCGGCGGCACTGATTGCCTCCGGGGTGGCGCTTACGGCATCGGCCTTGGCCTTATCGAGGGCATCCTTGGCATTCTGGGCCGCCTTGAGGGCGGACTGGTACGCCTCGTCCTTCTCGGACGCATCCGCCTTGGCGTCTGCGAGACCCGCCTTCGCCTGCTCGAGGTCCTTGCCGGCGGCATCGGCGGCGTCCTTGCCCTCCGCGACCTGACGGGCGTACTCGCCCATCGCCGCTCGGTCGGCTGCCGTGCCGGCGCTGACTGCAGAATCGTAGGATGCCTTGGCCTGGTCGCGGGCGGAAGCCGCCTCGTTGTAGGGACCGGCGGCCTCATCGTAGGATGCCTTGGCGGCGTCCTCCTTCGCCTTCGCCTCGTCGACCGCCTTCTGCAGGTCCGCGATGGTCTGTGCGGCGGATTTCGCGCCGGTACCGGATGCCGCGCCGGCGTGGGCGGCGATCGGCGACATCACGGCGGGGTGCTGCGTGCCCCCGTCACCGGTCTGGGCGAATGCCGCGAACGGTGAGATGAGGCTCGATCCGGTCATGGCGGCCATGGTCGCCGCGGTGACGGTCAGACGCGCGATCCCCTTCGGAGTGTGAACCTTTTTGCTTGGCAGTGTGGCGAAGTGATCGCCACCGGCAGCGAAATGCTTTCCCTGAGTCATTGCTATTCCATTCCTTTTCCATGCCATGTCCGACTAGGCATCAGAACTCTTTCCAATAAAGGTAATTATGCGCCTTAACAGGGATTGTTGTATATAGTCCGTTGGCATAAATACAACAATCCATGACTCTTTTTGTCATGGATACGAAGACGCTTCAGAAATCATTCGGCATGAGATGCAAAGAACTCCGCGCTGGACTCGGGTGCAGCCAGGAGCAGTTCGCCAATTTGATTGAGATGGATCGTTCCTACTACGCGAGCATTGAAGTCGGACGAAGAAATGTCAGTCTTTCAAACCTCTGCAAAATTGCCAATGGATTCAACATGTCAATTGCTGCACTCATGACTGGTGTTACTGAGAAAACGGATTAGTCTATCAATCAATCAGCGAACGCAGTGAGCGAATCAATCGACGGCACAGCCGGCGGCAAGGTCACGGCACGTGACCGCGCAGCGAGCTCTGCGAGCGAAGGGGACGGCATGGCCGTCCCTATTTCTTTATAGGTTATTTCTCTATTAATTGGTTTCCCCAAAATGGGTATGACACAAGCTTCTGAACAGGCCTTTTATCAAAGATTCAAATCCGTCAAATCATCAAAATGGTGAAATTTTTTACCCAAAATGGGGGAGCACTTCACCAAAATGGAATCGACTAACAGCTGTTGAAAACTATTATCCCCAAAATGGTGATTTCCTGTTTTCTGTGGAAAACTCGGGGAGTCATATTATTTACTTACCAGATTTACAAACGAAAGCGATTCTTAGCCCCAAAACCAGAACAGGTCAGAAGCAAAATTAGCTCCTGACCTGCTGTTTTCTCTGGTGCCCCCGGGCGGATTCGAACCGTCGACACCCGCTTTAGGAGAGCGGTGCTCTATCCCCTGAGCTACGGAGGCATGTTGTACTAGTGTAGCAGATTTACTGCATCGCCATACGTCGCATGACTAGACTTCGAAGTTGCGGTGGAATAGTTCCTGTCTGAAGCATCTAAAGCCGTATTTAGAAACTATTTCACCGCAACTTATGAGGAGCTAGTTGCCTTTGTGGAAGAGGCCTTTGATGACGGAGGGGATGCTCTTGGCGCCCTTGGCCGTCACATCGATAAAGTCGGGCGAACGCACGAGCTTATCCTCGTCGACGTACTTGCGGACAGCACGAAGCGTCTCTTTGTCGTCGCGCGTCGAAAACGTAAAGTGACCGTTGTCCTTGGTGAAGATGGCAAAACGCGTGATCTTCTTGGTGCCGCGTAAAACCTCGGCGGCAATATAGTCGACCTCGTCCCACGGGATTTGAATATAATCCTCGGGATTGCGCTCGTTGTAATACTCGAACGCCTTATTGCCCACCATCACGTTACCGTGGCTGGTAAGCCCCATCAGGCAGGTTGCCGGCGTTGCCAGATCGACCGTGCTGTTCTGAGATTGCGCCATGCGCGCCTCGCCCTCCAAATAAAACAATCGGACCGCATCCAGTGTACCCACCGGGTGCGGTCCGTTTCAATGGCTCAAAAGCCCTTGCCTAGCAATTCTCGGTCTTAAGCCGAAACGTGCTTACATGAAGCCGCAGACGCGACCGATGATGCCGATGGCGAAGAGAGCCAGGATGATGACGATCGGGCTGACCTTCTTCTTGAGGAGCTTGCAGACCAGCAGGGTCAGGCACACGGCGGCAAGGCCGGGGATGAGCTGATCGAGGTTGGCCTGAAGCGTGGTGACCTTCACCTGATCAAGGGCGTTAGCACCGATGGAGTTATACATCGTCAGTGCTTCCTTGACACCCTCAGAACCGGAGGGCAGGTTAGCCCAGTCGATAAAGGCGCCAGCAGACTGCGTGACCTTGGAGACGACCGGGGTGAAGGAGATGGACACCCAGCGCTCGACCAGGGCGCCGATGATGAACATACCCAGGATGGAAGCACCCTCGGTGACCTTGCCCATCAGACCGCCAGAGAGGTCCTTGGCGATGGAGGAGCCGACCTTATAGCCAAACTCCTGCGTGTACCACAGGAAGGCGTAACGGATGATGTTCCACGCGAAGAAGAACAGCAGCGGACCGGCGATGCTGCCGGACAGGGCCAGGGAAGCGCCCAGAGCGCCCAGAATCGGGCGAAGGGTGAACCAGAAGGCGGGGTCGCCGACGCCGGCGAGCGGGCCCATCATACCGACCTTGACGCCCTGAATGGCGACGTCGTCAATCGGGGCACCGTTGGCGCGCTCCTCCTCGAGAGCGAGGGTAACGCCAATGACGGGGGCGGAAACATAGGGGTGGGTGTTATAGAACTCCAGGTGGCGCTTAAGCGCGGCAATCTGGTCATCCTTGTTGGTGTAGAGCTTCTTGATCGCAGGGATCATTGCGAAGCACCAACCGCCGTTCTGCATACGCTCGTAGTTCCACGAGCCCTGAAGGAACTGATGACGGAAGCAAACCTTCTTGCGGTCAGCCTTGGTGAGCTGAATCTTGTTCTCTGCCATATGTATCACTCCCCTCCTACTCGTAATCGTTCAGAATGTCGCCGAGCGGGTCACCGGAGCCGCCGCCCATGCCGCCACCCTGCTTGGCCAGATCCTTAAGGCCAAGGTAGATGAGGGCAAGGGAGATGCCGATGAGGCCAAGGGCGATCAGCGTGAGCTGAGGGATGGCAGCAAGGACAAAGCCGAGGATGAAGAACGGCCAGGTCTCCTTGGTGGCCATCATGTTGATGACCATGGCGTAACCGACGGAAGCGACCATGCCGCCGCCGACAGCCATACCGCCGGACAACCAGTCGGGCATAGCGTTAAGCGCGTTGGTAACAGCCTCGGCCGGGATGATGCACAGAAGTACTGCCGGGATGGCGATACGAAGGCCCTGCATGAGGATGGCAGCGTACTGCCAGCGCTCGATGCCGGAGAAGTCGCCCTTCTCGGCGCAACCGTCCATGGCGTGAGCGATAGCGGTAGCCAGGGTACGGCAGATCATGGTCAGGAACAGACCAGCGACCGACAGCGGGACGGCGACGGCGATGGCGGCGGTAACGGCCTTGGCCGAATCGGTGGCGCCACCGTTGAGGGCGAGCACCATGATGATCGAAGAAGCGACCGAGGCCAGAGCGGCGTCAGGCGCGACAGCGGCGCCAACGTTAGCCCAGCCAAGGGCCATCATCTGGAGCGAACCGCCCAGGAGGATGCCCTCCTGAAGGTGACCGGTTACGAGACCGATAAGCGTGCATGCCACGAGCGGCTGATGGAACTGGAACTCATCCAGAATGCCTTCCATACCGGCAAGCAACGCGACAATCGCAACAAGCAGAATAGTGATTGCAGACATGTATCGGACCCTCCTTTACTATGCTTGAGCGGCCAGTTCGGCCTTAGCTTTCTTCAACATGGCGTCGAGATCCTCGGAGGAATCCGAAGGAACCTTGCGGACCTCGAACTTGACGCCCTTGGCCTTGAGGGCCTCGAGAGTCCTGACGTCGTCATCGCCCATAGCGACGGCGTTGGTGACGACGACCTTGCCCTTGGAGTGAGCCATGGAACCGATGTTGACTTCCTTGATGTCGACGCCGGCCTCGATGGCCTTGAGCAGATCCTGCGGATTCTCAAAGAGCAGCATGGCCTTGGTGTCACCAAAGCGCGTGTCCTTGACGACCTCGGCCATCTTCTTGATGGGCACGACGTTGGCATGGACTCCCGGAGGGGCAGCCTGCTCGATCATGGTCTTGCGGAGCTCGTCGTGAGCAACGCCGTCGGAAACCACGATGATGCGGTTGGGGTTGATCTGCTTGGTCCACGTGGTGGCCACCTGACCATGCAGCAGACGGGTGTCGATACGGACGTGGGCAATCTTGATGTGCCCATCGCCGATGACCGTTCCCGGAGGAATGGCGCCTGCAGGAGCAGCAGCGGCCGTAGCCGGCTTCTTCTCCTCGGGCTCCAGAGACTCGGGCTTGACGCGCACGCCAGCCTTAGCCTCAGTCACGAGATGTTTTGCGATCGCATGTGCAGTGTTCTTTGCGTCAAAGCGCTGCGAATATGCCTCGATGAGCATAGGCAGGTTTACACCGGTGACGATAGCCCAGGAATCGTGGCCCTCGATGAGCCCGCTGATCTGGTTGAACGGCGTGCCGCCCCACAGATCAACGAGGAAGAGCACCTGCTCCTGGTCCTCGAAGGAAGCGATTGCTTCCTCGACCTTGGCACGGAAGTCGTCGGGGCCCATGCTCGGCTCGAGCGAGACCACGGCAACAGACGGCTGATCGCCAAAGACCATCGAGCCCGTCTGCTTGATTCCAGCTGCCAAGTCCCCGTGGCTAGCAAGAACAATACTTACCATCACATAACCTCCTTTTTGTCTACGTATTTCCTACACGACATGAAAGGAGTATAGCTGTTTGGTTTGTGGAATTATAGCTAAACTCGCAAAAGGTTGGATTATTTGTTTAAACGTCCAAGTTTGTTACAAATTGATTACGTTGCTGTTTTTCGACTCATTACCCGCCAAATCGTCGCTCATCGAGCCATGTATTTTACAGACACAAGCATGCTGTTCATTAATATCGGTTTTAAACAAGTGCGAATGCGCTCGTACTGCCACTATTTTGTTTAAACGGACATGGCTTGACTAATTTCGTGACTTATGGTTTACGAAACCACTCGAAAAAGTTGCGGTGGAATAGTTCTTGTTTAAGAGCCAGAAGGCTGGATTGAGGAACTATTTCACCGCAACTTATAGGGAATCCTAGGCGATGCGGAGGGGGTTTGCGGCGTCGACGGCGTCGGGAGCGTCGGAAGGACTGGCGGGGTCAGCGTCTGCCGGATCCTCGTCGGGGGTCTCGATCTGCTTGATCATGACCTCCCGGCCCTGCAGCAGGTATGTCTCGCCGCTGCCGCAATGGGGGCAGGTCTTGCCGTGCTCGACCGTCGCGTAGTCGCAGCCGCACGTCTCGCAATGCGTCACGGCGTTGACTGGCTCCACGATAAGCTCCGCGCCCTCGGTGATAGGCTTTTTATCTGCCGCCCAGCGCCAAGCGTCGAGTAGTAGATCGGGAACGACGCCCGAGACCTCGCCCAGCAGTAACGTCACGCTCGAAACGTGACGCACGCCATTGGCGCGCGCCACGTTCTCAACATCGCGAATGATGTGGTAAACGATTCCGAGCTCGTGCACTTTTAATTCCT
>USDE01000013.1 GCA_900553345.1 uncultured Collinsella sp. | reverse complement strand
GTTGTTAGGGTTAGCAGGTCGTTGGGGGTTTTGAGGTTGTAGGTGGCGTTTGGGATGTCTTGGTGTGATCCCCATGCCGCTCTGGCAAAACTGACCCCTGCCGAAGTTGCGCATTGTTCGTCGTAGACGGTGTCGCCAACGTAGACGACGTTGCCAGGATTCGCGCCCGTACGCCGGAGATATTCGAGCATGGGTGCGGGTGCGGGTTTATGTTCGGTTGTGTCTTCGACAAGGATGATGTGCTCAAAATACTTATCGAAACCAAGGGGTGCAATTTCTTTTGCGTATTCGTCGCGCGCACGTGAGGAGACGATGCCAAGTTTGCAGCCGCTATCGGCGAGTGTTGCGATGACTTCAAGCAAACCTGGAAACACGCTGATGGTGCTTTTAAAGCTGGCGGCAACTTGGCACCAGCGATCCAACGTTGCCTGCGAGTAGATTCCAAGTTTCTCAAGGGCATCCTTGCCGGGTATGCCGAGGGCAAATTCAAGCTCGTGTCGGGGGAGCGTTTTGCCGGTCTCTTCTTGGACAATCTGGACAAGCGATGATAGAACGCTTTCTTCTGTATCTGCCAATGTCCCATCAACGTCAAATACGATATGGTCAAAGTGCTTCATATGGTTGCTCCTCTCTGTTGTTTGCCTGCAAGTTTGATGCGGTGACAGAAGAAAGGCTAGCGGGATTTCTGTCTGGTGCTATCGAGATTCTGCCTCGCTGCTCGATAGCTCGAAGGAGTGCACCCCATTTGTTTCTTAAATACCTGGCCAAGATGGCTTGCTGTCGCAAAGCCGCATTGGCGCGCGACTGTCTGGACCGTTCGCGTGGTGTGTGCCAAAAGTTCGCAAGCACGGTTTACGCGGTATGCGCGCAGATATGCCGCCGGGGTCGTTCCTGCGCAAGCTTCGATAATGCGGTAACACTCTCTTTCGCTTACGCCGGCTGCAGATGCCATCTGGGGCACATCTATAGCGGCTGCATAGTTTGCGCGGATATAGTCCAGGATTGCCTTGAACTGTACGTCGCGGTTGGTCATCCAAGAGGCGTTGTCGGAGGAAAAGAGCGGTTCGGCCTTGGCGTAAATCTGAATCCAGAGCTCTGACAAGCTATTCCGAAGCGCCATCTCGTTCTGCGGCCGTTGAAGGTCGTGGTTAAAGGAACTCTTTAGCAAATCGATAAAGGGCATATCGTCGGGGTTGGTGGGCGACCATTTGAGCACATCGACGCCTCGACATTGCAGCAAAGGATTGATATAGCGCTTTTGAAGGCGTCCCGCGGGATCGCCGAGCATCGACGGCTGAAAGATATGCAACATTTGAATGGCCGGTGCCGAATTGGGTGATTGCAGCGTGCTGTGCAAAACGCCGCCGTTGATAAAGCCGGCGGACCCTTCCTCAAAGCGCACGTGTTCATGAGCCGCGCGCGTTCGATAGTCAATCGCTCCCTGCTCCATGTAGAAAAGCTCGACTTCGGAATGCCAGTGCCAGGGGACGGAATTGCCCGGATAGCGAGCGAATTCTGCGCGTTCGGCAATATAGGGCCAGTCTTCGGCGGTCTCGGGAAACGCTTCCTCGCGTCCTCCGCGGTGCAATTCTATGTGATCCATGTTTCGCATGGCATCAGTATAAAGCGCGATGGGCTTAGATTGCTCTTGCCTGTTCGGGGAACGCCTTGTCTAGGGATGCTTGGAGCTTTTCGAACGATGCTCGCAAGTTGTGGCTCTGGTCGGTTGAGCGCTTGGTTTTTGTGGTGGGGGAGTCGAGGAGGCCGTTTCTCTGTGTCGGGGGGAAGGAGAAAAGGTTTGCATGTTTTAGGGATGGCTGCTGTGTTGCGTCATTGGAAGAATGCATGCTTATGCGGCCTCCTCGATGTCCACCAAAAGGTTGCGCACGGGGTGTGCTGCTAGGTCCCGTGCGTTGGCAGTATTATGCCGCGGCTGCTGCAAAGAAGCGCTAAAGAAAGGCTTAACCTGGTTTGGTGTTACGATGAAACTGCAGGTCAAGGCTATTGAGTAACACTCTTGAAAGGTTGGGGGCTTAAGGGCTTTCTAAGGTTTGTGGCGCGGATGTGGCTCGCCTGTGTGGGGCGTGTGGACGGCTCGTTCCTAGCGCTGCGGTGCGGCGGCGCGTACTTGTTCGATGACCTTTTCCATCGTGGCGTCGATGCGGTCCTTTTTGAGTTCGCATTCCCAGATGGTTATGGGCGTCCAGCCCATTTCGGTGAGCGCTGCCACGGCGGCACGGTCGCGCTCGACGTTGCGACGGAACTTTGCCTCCCAAAACTCGACATTGCGCTTGGGCTGACTTGGGTTGCATTTGGGGCAGCGGTGCCAAAAGCAGCCGTTGACGAAGATGGCGATCTTGCGGCCGGGGAAGGCGATGTCGGGCTTGCCGGGAACCTTCCATTCCAAGCGGTAACCCGTAAGGCCCGCTGCGCGCAGGTGCTGTCGTACGAGCAGCTCGGGCTTGGTGTTGGCGCGCTTGTTACCCTTCATGGACTTTTTTATAGCGGCACGACGGCGCACGAGCTCACGCTCGTCAGCGGAGAGGTCCGAGGTATCGATGCCGTCGAGCAGACCGGGCTTGGGACGCTTTTTGCTGCGGCGCTTAGGTGCGCGCTTGGGTTTGGCGGCAGATTCGTCGGCCGTGGTGGCCTCGGCATCGTTGGCGACGTTAGCCTCAAGCCGATCTTCCTTTAACTCAATCAGAGTATCAATGAGCCCCTTGTCGGCGGGCATCCATTCTACCGTGGCAAGCGAGGTGCGCGGAATCCAGCGGATATCGAGCTGGCGGTCGTGCTTCTGAGGCTCATCGGATTCATCGGCGAGCGAGCAGTAGTAGCACTCCATGGAGAGATGAAAATCGGGGTAGTCATACTCAACGGTATAGAAATCGCGCAGGTTGGTGACTTTTACCTGCAGCTCTTCCATGAGCTCACGGCGTACGGCGTCTTCGGGTGTCTCGCCGCGCATGAGTTTGCCACCGGGAAACTCCCAAAGTCCCTGCATGTCGCCGTAGCCGCGCTGCACGGCAAGCAGCTCGTCAGATCCTTCCTTGCGAATGATCCCAGCGGCAACATGAACAGTCTTCAACAGGAGTCCTCTCTCAACATCAACGCGTGGCAGGCTAGCTACCCGTACCTTACACAACGGTAAGGCAAGCGTAAGCCATATCGATGGTAGCCGACTCGTCTTCTTGCGACTATAGATGCCGTAGACTAATCGCAAGAAAGGACTCGGTATGCAAACCACGCACATGGCGACCCCGGTACTGGAGGTCGCGCATCTCGAAAAGGTATATGGAGCGCTGGGCAACGTGACCCGTGCGCTCAACGACGTCAGCTTTACCGTCAACCGTGGCGAATTCGTCGGCATCATGGGCGCTTCGGGCTCGGGCAAGTCGACGTTGCTCAACTGCGTGTCGACCATCGATAGCGCCACAAGTGGCACGATCCGCATCAACGGGCAGGACGTAACACGCATGAAGCAGGCTAAGCTTTCGCAGTTCCGCCGCGAGGAGCTCGGCTTTATCTTCCAGGACTCCAACCTGCTCGATACGCTCACGGCACGCGAGAACATCGCCCTGCCGCTCACCATCGCCCGCACAAACTCGGCAGAGATTTCGACCCGCGTGCAGGATGTGGCAGCGCGCCTCTCCATCAGTCAGGTGCTCGACAAGTATCCCTACCAGATGTCCGGCGGTCAGCAGCAGCGCGTTGCCGCGGCTCGCGCGCTCGTAACCGATCCCACCATGATCATGGCCGACGAGCCCACCGGCGCCCTCGATTCCAAGAGCGCTCGCCTGCTGCTCGAGAGCCTGGAGGCCCTCAATCGCCGCCTGCGCGCCACCGTGCTCATGGTCACGCATGACAGCTTTGCTGCCAGCTACACGAGCCGCGTGTTGTTTATCCGCGACGGCAAGATCTTCACCGAGCTGCGCCGTGGCGACACCGACCGCCGAGAGTTCTTCGACCGCATTATGGAGGTCGTTGCCATGATGGGCGGTGAGGGCTCCGATGCTCTGTAAACTCGCTTGGGGTAACGTCCGCCGCGCCGGCCGCGACTACCTCGTCTACCTTTTGACGCTCACCCTGGGCGTCACGGTCTTCTATGCCTTTAACACCATCTCGATGCAGGTCGACATCGCCGGAATCGATGAAGAGGGCTTGGCGCAGGTTATGGGCAGCATGCTCGGCGACCTGACGTACTTTTTGGCCGGTGTCATGGCCTTTTTGATGGTGTATGCCAATAACTTCATCATGAAACGCCGCAAGAAGGAGTTTGGCCTGTATCAGGTGCTCGGCATGGGGCGCGGACGCGTCGCCACGATCATGGCGCTCGAGACGGTGATTGTCTCGGTCGTGGCCTTTGTCGCCGGCATTGTGCTGGGTGTGGGACTCTCCCAGCTCATGACGTTCTTTACGGCCTCGCTTTTTAAGACACAGATTGCCAATTTCCACTTCTTTTTCTCGGTGCATGCGTTCAATCTGACCCTTGCCTGCATGCTCGTAATGTTTGTGCTCACGCTACTGCTGAACCTTCGCGCCGTGCGTCGTACCAAACTTATCGAGCTTATGGGTGCCGAGCGTCGCAACGAGAGCATCAAGACACGCAACCCCTGGATCGCAATTGCCATCTTTGCCGTGGGCGTGGTGCTTGTGGGCGTGGCCTATTACCGTCTGCTACGTGATGGGTTCCCGCTAACCGCGACGGACAGCAAGCTGCAAGAGGCCATGAACCAGTTTGGTATTACGACCGCTATGGTTACCGTGGGCACCTTTGCCCTGTTCTGGGGACTCTCGGGCATGCTCATCAAGCTGCTGCAGAGCCTGCGCGGCGTGTATTGGCGCGGCCTCAACATGTTTACCGTGCGCCAGCTTGCGGCCAAGGTCAACACGGTGTGCTTTTCGATGGGCGTCATCGCGATGCTCCTGTTTTTGGCCATCACCTCGGTGACGTGCGGTATGTCGATTGCCAACGTGATGAACGAAAACCTGGAGCGCTATAACCCTGTAGACGTGTCTCAGACGTATGTCTATTACACGCCCGATACGCTCGACTACTACAAAGAGTACATCAATCCGTCTGAAGCCGATCGCATGGTGCTGGCCGATAGTACGGTCGATTTGTACTCCGCATGGCACGGCGATCGTATCGATCACGATAACGTTGCAGACGGTATTAAGGGCAAGTCGGCGGACAACAACGACGAGACCGGCAAGAAGGTCAATATCGCCGATGTTGCCGGTGAGCACGTACAGATCGATTCGTATCTGAGTTACCCGTTTGGCGGTTCGGATCCTTCGGTGACCCCAAGTGAGATGTGCAAGATCATGGGCGAAAAGCTTCCCAAGGCGTTCGGGGGTAGCAATGCCGATGCGATGGGTCTGTTTGTGACGCCGGCGAGCCAGTACAACAAACTGCGTCAGATGATGGGCGAGGAGCCGGTGCACATCGGTCACGACCAGTATCTGCTCACGTGTGATATGGGCGGCGAGCTGGTCGACATGTACACCAAGTATATGGCTGGCGGCCATGCCCTTACCTTGGGCGGGCATACGCTCAAGCCCGCAACCGATAAGTCGGACGAAGATACGGCGGCCATCGCCAACTCGGCGATGGGCAGTAATCCGGGTACCGTGGTCGTAGCCGATGAGCTGCTGTCCCAACTTAATCTGCAGCCGTATTCCAGTAGCCTGCTCGTTAACTACAAACAGGGGATGGATACGACCGAGGCAGACGAGAGCATTAAATACACTGTGCTCGACAATCTGCTCGTTGACGGCAAGGAGTCGGGGTCGTGGGGAACCTTCATCACACGCTCCGAGATGTACACGCAAGCAGCGCAAATGAACGGTCTTATTAGCTACCTAGCCATCTACATCGGCTTTGTATTGGTCGTTGCATGCGCGGCGATTCTGTCGATCCAGCAACTCTCCAACGTGGCCGACGGCAGCCGCAGCTATCGTGTGCTGGCACAGATCGGCTGTGAGGACCGCAAGATTTGCCATTCGGTGATGGCGCAGCAAGCGGTATTCTTCCTGTTCCCGCTGGCAGTGGGCCTGGCGCACTCCTTTGTGGCACTTAAGGTGATCATCGAGCTGGTGAGCATTTTCGGAAATATGAGCATCGGCGGCACCGTGGGCCTCACCTGTGCAATCTTCCTGGCAGCATACGGTGGCTACTTCCTGGTGACCTATCTCATGAGCACCGGCATGGTACAAGCTGCCATCGCCACCCGTTACAGCGAGTAACAAGCGGGCAAAATCGTCGCAAAATCAGAGGCGTATGACCGCCGCGAAGGGACCAGGGGTCCTTTCGCGGCGGTTTTTGCCAATCTGGTGCGTCTTAGATACAAGTGAGTAGACTATTTTGAACCTGCCAAGCACATCGCGACAAATGCTCAATAAAACCGCAGGTCAGAGCTGTGGCGTTTTAGGGCGTGCTTGGCCTTCTGCAAAAAGCCTACTCACTTTGTTTTTCTGCTAGAAGACCGCCGCAGGTAGAGGACGGACAGCGAGCGCCGTCCAGGACGAACAAGTTGGCATGAAAAAGGCGAGGCATAGACCTTCTGGTCATGCCTCGCCTTTTGAATGACAAATTGTCGTCCTGGGCGGCGCGCAGCGTCGGCCGGTTACGGCGTTTGGTAAAACGCCGTAACTAGCGTGCTCCGTACTGCTCGTAGTAGGCGTCGATGGCGGCCTTGAGCTCGTCATCGATGACGACCTTGCCATCGATCTCGTGGTTGTAGAGGGTCTCGACGACCTCGGCCATGGAAACGATGCTCGCGACGGGGAAACCGTACTTGGCCTCGATCTCCTTCTGCGCGGTGGTCACGCCGCCCTTGCCGACCTCCATGCGGTTGAGGGACACGATCAGGCCCTTGATTTCGACGTCGGCAGCAGCCTTAACCTTGGGATAGGTCTCGTCGATGGACTTGCCGCTGGTGGTGACATCCTCGACCATGACCACGCGATCGCCGTCCTGGGGCTCATAGCCCAGCAGGTTGCCCTTGTCGGCGCCGTGGTCCTTGGCCTCCTTGCGGTCGCAGCAGTACTTGACCTCCTTGCCGTACAGCTCGTGGTAGGCAATTGCGGTCACGACGGCCAGCGGAATGCCCTTGTAGGCCGGCCCAAACAGCACGTCAAAATCGTCGCCAAAGTTATCGTGGATGGCCTGGGCGTAATACTCGCCCAGCTTCTTGAGCTGATAGCCCGTCACGTAAGCGCCGGCATTCATAAAGAACGGAGACTGACGGCCGCTCTTGAGCGTAAAGCTGCCGAACTTAAGGACGTCGGACTCAACCATAAACTTGATGAACTCTTGCTTGTAAGCCTCCATGCGGGCTCCTCTCGTAATCGCGTACGTGCCTTCCAGTTTAGCGCAGGCGAAGCGTCGATGCGGGCGCGCTTTGGGGCCACGGCATTCTGTAAAGGCTTTGTCAGGGGGAATGGTTTTCCGAACAATGGGGTTGACATGTCAAACCCCCTCATCAAGAATACGGGCGGATTAAAAAGGGGTACGAGATACCCAAAGCGCGCTGCGCTCAGCCTTTAGGAGGTGTGCCATGGAAGGCAGTCCTAGTCGAAAAACCTGCATGTCGCCCTCGGCACGCCGCGAGGACTCCGCACACGCATAAACGCCACCGGTAGATCGCCAAAACCACCGCAAAGGCGCGCTGCACCCTTTGTGGGCTCAAGAGCTTGACGTGAGCGACATCTAGGTTTTTGAAGCAAATACGACACGTACGCTAACTCCCCTCAACAAGGAGGACCCTATGCTGATGCTCAAAACCGTCACGGTACTCGAAGCCATCTCCAAACGCCGCCGTACGGCGCGCCCTGCCGCTCATACCGGCCTGTCTAAGAACACCATATTCGCCGCCACCCATAGTGCCGAGGACGCCCTCGTTCTGCTCGATGCCACGGCAAACGGCCTCACCGCCAAGCAGGCAACCGAGCGTCTGGACGCCTCCGGCCCCAACACCATCGAGGCACCGACCAAAACGCTCGCCCGCCGTATCGCCGACGCCTTTGTCGACCCCTTCGCCGGCATCCTCGCCGCGCTCGCGCTGGTCTCGCTCTACATCGACGTGCTCGCCGTGCCCGAGCCGCAGCGCGACCCCTCCACGGTCATCGTCATCGGCATCATGTTGCTGGTATCGGGCGGTATGAAGTTTATCCAAGAAGCCCGCAGCGGCAATGCGGCCGAGGCCCTCAAGGACCTGGTCTCCAACACTTGCACCGCCCTGCGCGACGGCGAGCGCGTCGAGATCCCCTTCGACGAGCTCGTCCCCGGTGATGTGATCCGCCTCTCTGCCGGAGATATGGTGCCGGCCGATGCCCGCGTCATCACCGCGCGCGACCTGTTTGTGATCGAGTCCGCACTCACTGGCGAGAGCGAGGCCGTCGAGAAGACCACCGCCATCACCGTCGTCGAGAGTGCCGACGGCTCCGCGCTGCCACTCTCTGCCTGCAAGAACATCGTCTTTACCGGCACCTCCGTGCAAAACGGCACCGCCATTGCGCTTGTCGTTGCCACCGGTTCGGATACTTACCTGGGTGGCATCGCCAAGATGCTCAACGGGCGCGGCGAGAAGAGCGCGTTTGACCGCGGCGTCTCGAGCGTCTCCATGTTGCTCGTACGCCTCATGCTCGTTATGGCGCCGGCCGTCTTTGCCATCAACGCCGCCACCAAGGGCAACGCCATCGACGCGCTGCTGTTCGCCACGAGCGTGGCCGTGGGCATCACGCCGCAGATGCTTCCCGTCATCGTGACCACGAGCCTGTCGCAGGGCGCCAAGGACCTCGCCCGCCGCCAAGTAATCGTCAAGGAGCTGCCGGCGATCCAAAACCTGGGTGCCATGGATGTCCTGTGCTGCGACAAGACCGGCACCCTCACCGAAGACCGCATCGTGCTCGAGCGCTACCTCAACACCGATGGCAACGAGGACGCACGTGTGCTGCGCCATGCGTTTTTGAACAGCTTCTTCCAGACCGGCCTCAAAAACCTTATCGACCTGGCCGTAATCGACCGTGCCGATGTGACGCCCTCGACCGTCGCACCCGATTCCATGTTGGGTCAGAGCCTGCGCGACCGCTATACCAAGGTCGACGAGGTGCCCTTCGATTTCTCGCGCCGTCGCCTGAGCGTAGTTGTAGCCGATGTCCAAGGCAAAACCCAGATGGTCACCAAGGGAGCTGCCGAGGAAATGCTCGAGATCTGCTCCTTTGTCGAAGTCGATGGTGTCGCCCAGCCTCTCACCGAAGATAAGCTCGCCCAGATTCGCAAGCAGGTCGCCGGGCTCAACGCCGAGGGCCTGCGCGTGATTGCCGTGGCGCAGAAGACCGATCCGCGCTGCGTGGGCGAGTTTGGCATCGCCGACGAATGCGACATGGTGCTGATGGGCTTTTTGGCCTTCCTCGATCCGCCCAAGACGAGTGCCGCGAGCGCCGTCGCCACGCTCGAGGCCAAGGGCGTGGCGGTCAAGGTCCTGACCGGCGACAACGACCGCGTCGCCGCCACCGTCTGCGAGCAGATCGGCATCGACGCGAGCAACGTCTTGCTCGGCTCCGAGATCGATGCGCTCGATGACGCCGAACTTGCCGAGCGCGCCGAGAAGACCCATCTCTTCGCCAAGCTCTCGCCGCTGCAGAAGGCGCGCCTGGTGCGCGTCATGCGCGAGCTGCTCGGCCACACCGTGGGCTTTATGGGCGACGGCATCAACGACGCCGCCGCCATGCGTGCGAGCGACTGCGGTATCTCGGTCGATTCGGCCGTCGACATTGCCAAGGAATCCGCCGATATCATCTTGCTCCAGAAGGACCTGGGCGCGCTCGAGCGCGGCATCATCGAAGGCCGCCGCACCTACGGCAACCTGCTCAAGTACCTCAAGACCACAGTGAGCTCCAACTTTGGCAACGTGCTGTCCGTGACCGTCGCGAGCCTGTTCTTGCCGTTTTTGCCCATGAGTGCCCTACAGCTGGTGCTGCTGTCGCTGGTCTACGAGATCGTGTGCATCGCGCTGCCGTGGGACACCGTCGATGACGCCTGGACTGCCCGCCCGCGTGCCTGGGACGCCGCGTCCATCAAGGGCTTTATGCTCGAGCTGGGCCCTGTGAGCTCGCTGTTTGACATCGTGACCTTCGCCGCGCTCTTCTTTGTGGTGTGCCCCGCCACCGTGGGCGCAAGCTGGTCCGAGCTCTCCGGGACGGGCAACGTCGCGGGTATGGCGACCTTCGCTGCACTCTTCCAGAGCGGCTGGTTTGTCGAGTCCATGTGGTCGCAGACACTCGTGGTCCACATGCTGCGCTCCCCGCATCTGCCGAGCCCACGTGACCACGCCGCGCCGGCACTGTGCGCTCTCACCGTGCTAGGCCTGGCGCTTGTCACCTGGCTGCCGGCAAGCCCCATCGCCGATGCGCTCGGCCTCATGACGCTGCCCACGAGCTTTTTTGGGCTGCTCATTGGCATCGTTACCGCCTATATCGCGCTCACCCAGCTGGCAAAGCGCCGCTACATTGCCCGCCACGGCGAGCTGCTGTAGCGAGCAGACGGAAAACACCCTGCCAGCTGCCGTTGCCACTACCACAGCTGCCAACGCCTCTGCCGCTGCCGCAGTCTGTCCCCTCAGCAGTTGCGGTGGAATAGTTCCTGTTTAAAGCCCCATGACTTTGATTTAGGGACTATTCCACCGCAACTTATTGGAGGATTAGCTAGTCCTTGGGCGTCCAGGACCAGAAGAAGTTGATAAGGGCCACACGTGAGGTGGTGCCGGTCTTTTTGTTGATCGAGGAAATGTGACGGTAGAGCGTTGAGCGCGAAAGGAAGAGCGTTGCGGCGATGTCCTGAACGCTCTGGTCCGAAACGACCAAGACCTCAAGAATATCGCGCTCGCGCTCTGTAAGCCCAAAGGCGGCAACGAAGGTATCGAGGCACTCATCGGGCGTGAACTCCGCTGCCTCCACGGGCGCGGAATCGGAACATGCGGGTGCAAAATCCCCACCAAAATCGTCGGTAGCAAGTGCCAGTCCATCCCACATCACGACATCATCGGCTCGTCGCCCCAACTGCCCCAGCAGCGTACGTCCCCAATGAGTGGCCGAAGAGTGTCCCCAGCGACTAGTCAAAAATGGGCCATATGTCCCAGTTGTGGAGACTCGTTGAGCCGTCTGGGTATCGTGAAAGATCGCGCACTCCCCCATCATCAAAAGTGACACACGCTACCTGTTGATGGGAGGCAGCCATGGGCTTCTTTGACAAGATGTTCGAGAAGAAAGAGTGCGCGATTTGCGGTACCGAGCTGGGACTTTTGGGAAAGACCAAGATCAGCGAGGGCTACCTGTGCAAAGAGTGCGCCGGCAAGCTCTCCCCCTTCTTCCACGGCCATCGCTCCAGCACCGCGGACGATATCCGCGAGCAACTCGCCTACCGCGAGGCCAATGCCGAGCGCCTGGCGTCGTTCAACCCCACGCGCACGCTCTCTGCCGGGCGCACCAATATTATGCTCGACGAAGACGCGGGCCTGCTGATCATTACCTCGCAGAGCCGCTGGCGTGACGCCAATCCCGACATCATCGAGTTCTCGCAGGTACTTGGCTGCGACATGGATATCGACGAGCATCGCACCGAGATCTATCGCGAGACCAAGAACGGCGAACGCGAGAGCTACAATCCGCCGCGCTATGACCTGGATTACGACTTTAACCTGACCATTCACGTCAACACGCCGTACTTTACCGAGATCAACCTGCGCGTGAACGACTCCACCATCGATCAGCGCGGGTCCATCGAGTACCGCGAGGCCAAGCGCCAGGCAACCGAGGTCCGCGACGCGCTGGTGCAGCTGCGTCAGGAAACGCGCGACAGCGTCGTGGCCGCTAAGGCCCCCAAGACCGCGGTCACCTGCCCCTTCTGCGGAGCCACCACCATTCCCGATGCCAGCGGGCGCTGCGAATACTGCGGCGGCGCCATCGGCGCATAGCCTCCGGCACGGAAAGGACCGATCATGGCCTTCGAGAGCGTCAACTATCAGTGCCCCGCGTGCGGCGGCCCCCTTCACTTTGCCAGTGCCGAGCAAAAGCTCGTCTGCGACTACTGCGATTCGCGTTTTGAAGTCGAAGAAGTCGAGGCCCTCTATCGCGAGCGCCAGGACAAGGCAGATGCCAAAGCCGATGCCGCAGCCGCGGCCCCCAAGCCTGCTGTCGACGATGCCGTGCAGGAGCTGGCTCAAAACGCCGGCTACATCTGCTCGTCGTGCGGCGCCGAGCTCGTGTCCGACGGCACCGTCGCCGTCACCACCTGCCCGTACTGCGGCAACTCCGCCGTGGCACCCGGCCAGCTCTCGGGCGACTTCTCACCCGACCTGGTGATTCCGTTTAAGCTCGGGCGCGACGATGTCATGGCCGCGCTCAAAGACCACTACAAGGGCAAAATCCTGCTGCCCAAGAGCTTTGTCACCGGCAACCATATCGACGAAGTCCAAGGCGTTTACGTGCCGTTTTGGCTTTACGGCGCCCGCGTGGACGGCGAGGTGTGCTTTGATGCGACCAACGAGACCGTAACCGAGGAATCCGACCGCACCGTCACGACCACCGACCACTACGATGCCTACCGCAAGGGAAACATCTCGTTTAAGCGCGTGCCCGTCGACGGATCGTCCAAGATGCCCGACGGCCACATGGACGCCATCGAGCCGTTTGACTACGACGCGCTGCGCCCGTTCTCGGTCGCCTATATGCCCGGCTACATCGCCAACCGCTATGACGAGGATTGCGAAACCTGCAAGGCGCGCGCCGGGCGTCGTATGGAAGAAAGTACGATTTCGGCCCTGCGCGAGACCGTCGTCGACGAATATGACGACGCCACGGTCGAAAGCAAGCAGCTCGACTACACCTGGGAAGACAGCGACTACGCCCTGTTCCCCGTGTGGATGCTTTCCACCTCGTGGAACGGCAAGAGCTACCTGTTTGCCATGAACGGCCAAACCGGCCGCATGGTCGGCGAGCTCCCCTGCTCCAAGCCCAAGCTCGCTATCGCCTCGGTGCTGTTCTTTGCGATCGGGTTTGTCCTCTCCCAGATTCTCTTTATGGGCGAGAACGCCTTCGATCCGGACTACCTCGCCTTTGATGTCGAGGGCATCCTCATCAACATCGTCGCGCCGCTAATCATCGTGATCATCGCAGACGTGCTGCTGGTGGGCCAGCTCAAGACGGCCAACGAGGCCACCCACGCCGATTGCTACTGTGGCGAGCTCGATCTGACCGAGAAGCACGACGCCTTCAGCCATACCGAGACCTCGGTCGTCATGAAGGACAACAAGGACGATTAACCATTCTGACCAATACCACCCGGCCTTTGACGAGAAAGGAAGATCACCATGGGACTCTTGAAAGCTGGATTGGGAGCTGCCGGCGGCGTCATAGCCGACCAGTGGAAGGAATTTATCTATTGCGAATCGATGCCCGCTGATGTCTTGGCCTGCAAGGGCAGCAAGCGCACTGGCGGTCGCAGCTCCAACACGCGCGGCGAGGACAACGTCATCTCCAACGGCTCCGTCATCGCCGTCAACGACGGCCAGGGCATGCTCGTGGTGCAAAACGGCAAAATCATCGAGGTTGCGCTGGAGCCTGGCGAGTTTGTCTTTGACACCGGCAGCGAGCCAAGCGTCTTTAGCGGCAACCTGGGTGACTCCATCAAGGAGACGTTCGCCAATATTGGCAGCCGCTTTACCTTTGGCGGCGACGCGGGCAAAGACCAGCGCGTCTACTTCATCAACACCAAGGAGATCATCGGCAACAAGTACGGCACCGCCTCTCCCGTGCCCTTCCGCGTGGTCGACAACAACATTGGCCTGGACGTCGACATCTCCGTTCGCTGCAACGGCGAGTATTCGTACCGCATCACCAACCCGCTGCTGTTCTACACCAACGTGTGCGGCAACGTGACCGATAGCTACACGCGCGATAAGATCGACAGCCAGCTTAAGTCCGAGCTGCTCACCGCTCTGCAGCCCGCCTTTGCCAAGATCTCGGAGATGGGCATTCGCTACAGCGCCATTCCCGGCCACACCACCGAGCTCGCCCGCGCGCTCAACGAGGTCCTCTCGGCCGACTGGCGCGACCTGCGTGGTGTCGAGATCGTGAGCTTTGGCGTCAACTCCATCGCCGCCTCGCAAGAAGACGAGCAGATGATCAAGGACCTGCAGAAGGCCGCGGTCATGCGCGATCCCACCATGGCAGCCGCCAACATCGCCAGCGCCCAGAGCGATGCGATGCGCGCAGCAGCCGCCAACCCCAACGGCGCGATGGCCGGCTTTATGGGCATGGGCATGGCGGGCGGCATGGGCGGCATGAACGCCAGCCAGCTGTTTGCCGCCGGCCAGGCACAGCAGCAGGCTGCCCCGCAGCCGGCTCCGGCTTCCACCCCCGCACCG
>USDE01000012.1 GCA_900553345.1 uncultured Collinsella sp. | reverse complement strand
AACCGTGCGGCCGCGACGGCGCTGACGGGCGCGCTCGGAATAGCGTGCGACATTGTCGCGGCTGTAGATCTTGGCCTGCGCACCAGTCGAGGGTCTTCGGGTGTTATCCGCTAGGGGTTTCTTGTTAAACATAGGCAACCTGCATTAGTAGATGACGGGATCGGGAACGGTGGCATGTTCGACATGCGCGCCAAGCGCCTGCAGCTTTTCGACAAACTGCTCGTAGCCACGTTTGATGTGATGGATGGCCGAGACCTCGGTAACGCCATCGGCGATAAGACCGGCAACCACAAGCGCCGCGCCGCCACGCAGGTCGGGTGAGGTGACCTGTGCGCCCGAGAAGCCCTTGACGCCGTGAATCATGGCGTGATGGCTCTCGATACGAATATCGGCACCCATACGCACGAGCTCGGAGGCGAACATGAAGCGGTTCTCGAAGATGTTCTCGGTAATTACGGAGCTTCCGTCGGCAAGGGCCGAAAGCACCATGATCTGCGCCTGCATGTCGGTCGGGAAACCCGGGAACGGAAGCGTCTGGATATCGACCGGCCTGATGCGCTCGACGCGATTGACGTGGACGCCGTTCTCGATACGCTCGCACTCGATGCCCATAAGTTCCATCTTTTTGAGCACCATCCCCAGGTGGATGGGGCAGAAGCCCGTAACATCGACGCCGCGCTCATCGGCCATGAGGGCGCCGGCGACGATAAAGGTGCCGGCCTCGATGCGGTCACCCACCACGCAATGGGTAACGGGATGCAGCTCCTCCACGCCCTCGATGGTCACGACGGGCGTGCCCGCGCCGATGATCTTGGCACCCATCTCGTTGAGCATGTTGGCGAGGTCGACGATCTCGGGCTCGCGGGCCGCGTTGTCGATAACCGTGGTACCCTGCGCGCGCACGGATGCCATAATGAGGTTCTCGGTCGCACCGACACTGGCAAACTCGAGCGTGACGGTGGTACCGCGCAGACCCTGGGGAGCACTGGCGTTGATGTAGCCGTGGGCGGTGTCGAACTCGACGCCCAGAGCCTCGAGACCCAAGATATGCATATCGATCTTGCGAGCACCCAGGTTGCAGCCGCCCGGCATGGCGATCTTGGCGCGATGGAAACGACCCAGCAGGGGGCCCATCACAGCCGTGGAGGCGCGCATCTTGGCGACAAGCTCGTAGGGCGCCTCCCAAGAATCGACCTGGGAGGTATCGATCTCGAGCGTGTGCTCGTCGAGAACATCGATCGTAGCGCCCATGCCCTTGAGCACCTTGCCCATCACGTGGACATCGGAAATATCGGGCACGTTCCGCAGCGTCGTCTTGCCCGGCGCCAGAAGCGTTGCCGCCATAAGTTTGAGCGCGGAGTTCTTAGCACCCGAAACAGGCACGGAACCTCCGATGGCGTGGCCACCCTCAACGCGGATAATATCCAAGGTCTACCCTTTCAAAAAGCATGCCCGGGGTGGCTGGGCCATCCCGGGCATGATGTGTTCGCAAATGGTCGAACGCTAAAGCGTTTGACTATTGGGCAAGCTTGAGCTTACACCATGCGATTTCATTATAGAGGTAGGCGCGGCGTGCATCATCCTCCGACAAATTACCCAGCTTCTCTTCAAAACCTTGAATATCAGCTTTAACCTTGTCGGCATCGACGGTCGCCAAATCGCAAGCGCGCTCGGCGAGGACGGTCACGACATCGTCCGCGACCTGGGCGTAGCCGCCGACCACGGCAAACGTGTGGTCGACAGTGCCCATGGCCTTATCGGAAACGCGAACGTAACCGCGGTCGATCGTGCAGATTTCGCTGGAGTGAGCAGGTAAAACGCCAAACTCGCCATCCGTAGACGGAATCGACACAAACGCAGCGTCACCCTCATAGGCGAGGCTCACGGGGCACACGATGCGGATACGCATAACCTACTTCTCCCCCATCTTGCGGGCGCGCTCGCGCACGTCCTCAATCGTGGAAGCATAGCGGAATGCCTGCTCGGGCAGGTCATCGGCCTTGCCGTCGACAATCTCGGCGAAGGAGCGGACGGTATCCTCGACGCGGACGTAGACACCGGGGTTGCCGGTGAACTTCTCGGCAACGTGGAAAGACTGCGAGAGGAACTGCTGGATCTTACGAGCACGGTTGACCGTAAGGCGCTGCTCCTCGGACAGCTCGTCCATACCCAGAATGGCGATGATGTCTTGAAGGTCGGAGTACTCCTGCAGGAGCTCCTGGACCTTGACGGCGACACGGTAATGCTCCTCGCCGACGATCGAGGGATCGAGAGCGCCGGAGGAAGATGCGAGCGGGTCGATAGCCGGGAACAGGCCGAGCGACGAAATGCTACGCGAAAGAACCGTGGTGGCGTCGAGGTGCGTAAACGTCGTGGCAGGCGCCGGGTCGGTCAGGTCGTCTGCGGGGACGTAGACAGCCTGGACGGAGGTAATGGAGCCCGTCTTGGTCGAGGTAATGCGCTCCTGGAGGTCGCCCATCTCGGTTGCCAGCGTGGGCTGGTAACCAACGGCGGACGGCATACGGCCCAGCAGTGCGGAAACCTCGGAACCTGCCTGGGAGAAGCGGAAAATGTTGTCGATGAACAGCAGAACGTCCTGGCCGCGATCGCGGAAGTACTCAGCGGTGGTAAGGCCGGCCAGACCGATGCGCAGGCGCGCTCCGGGCGGCTCGTTCATCTGACCATAGACCAAGCAGGTCTTGTCGATAACGCCAGACTCGCTCATCTCGAGATAAAGGTCGGTACCCTCACGGGTGCGCTCGCCGACACCGGTGAACACCGAGGTGCCGCCGTGCTCCTGGGCGAGGTTGTTGATGAGCTCCTGAATCAGAACGGTCTTGCCGACGCCGGCGCCGCCGAACAGACCCGTCTTGCCGCCACGGATGTAGGGCTCGAGCAGGTCGACGGCCTTGATGCCGGTCTCGAAGATCTCGGTCTTGGTGGTGAGCTCGTCGAAACGGGGCGCTGCATGGTGGATGGGGTAGAACTCCTCCACCTCGGGCATGGGCTTGCCATCGACGGGCTTGCCCATAACGTTCCAAATACGGCCGAGCGTCTTGGGGCCAACGGGCATCTTCATGGGCTCACCAGTATCGGTGGCGATGAGGCCGCGCTGCAGGCCGTCGGTCGAGGACATGGCGACCGTGCGGACGACGCTGCCCGGAAGCTGGCTCTCGACCTCTAGGATCGTGCTCAGATGACCGATCGGGGTCTCGGCCTCGACCGTGAGCGCGTTGTAGATCGGGGGCACCGCGCCGTCAAACTTGACGTCGACGACAGGGCCGATGATTCGCACGATGCGACCATCACCGGCAGTCGTCTTCTTGGTGGCTTCCTCGACCGCAAGCTTTACGGTGTTATTAGCCATTACTGTTCCTCCAATGCTGAGGCTCCGCCGACGATCTCGTTAATCTCGGTCGTGATCGAAGCCTGGCGCACGCGACTATACGTGCGGGTAAGGGTCGAGATGATCGCGGTGGCGTTTTCCGTCGCGGAGTGCATGGCCTTGCGGCGTGCACCCTGCTCAGCAGCCGCCGAATCGATCAGGGCCTGGTAGATGACCGTCAGGATATAAGACGGCACAAGCTTGCCGAGAACATGCTCGGGAGAGGGCACGAACTCGAACGTGGACGAGATGCGCTTAGGGGCGTCGGTCTCGTTCTTACGCGGACCGTGGGCCATAGCGATCATCTCGGGGTCGAGCGGCAACAGATGCTCGACGCGAAGCTCCTGATCCACGCGGTTCTTAGCGTGGTGGTAGACAAGCTCGACACGGTCAAGCTCACCGGCACGATACGCATCGCAGATATGAGAGGAGATCATGCGGGCCTGATTGAAATCGGGCTCAGAGGAGTTGCCCTCAAAGTGCATGACGACGTTTGCGCGGTCACGGAAATACGTGGCCGGCTTACGCCCGCACGCGATGATCTCGCACTCGATGCCGTCGTTCGCCCAAGAAGCGGCGAGCTTTTCGGCCGTGCGCTCCACCGTCGTATTGAAACCGCCGGCAAGGCCGCGGTCCGAGGCAATAACGACAATCAGGCCATGCTTGACGCTCTCATGCTTCTGCAGCATGGGATCGGTGCCCGAACAGGAGGCGTCGCCGGCGACCGTCAACATGACGTCGGTCAGCGCCTCCTTATAGGGCTCGGCCTGCTTGGAGCGATCGAGGGCACGACGGATCTTGGCCGTAGAGACCATTTCCATCGTGCGCGTGATCTGCTTGGTCGTGGTAACCGAGGAGATTCGCTTCTTAATGTCGCGAAGATTGGCCATAGGGCTTAGTTCTCCTCTGATCCAGTCGTATCGGCATGGTGCTTGGCCATGAACTGCTGCTTGAAGTCGCCGATGACGCGCAAGAGCTCAGCCTTGGTGTCATCATCGATCTTCTTGGCGCGAACCTTGTCGAGCAGCGAGCCAAAGCCATTGTCCATGTACTCGATGAGCTCGGCACGGAAAGGCAGCACGTCGGCGATCTCCAGGTCATCCAGGAAGCCCTCGTTGCCTGCAAACAGAACTGCAATCTGCTCGCCAACCTCAAACGGCTTGTAGCGCGGCTGCTTAAGGAGCTCAGTCATGCGAGCGCCGTGGGTAAGCTGCTTTTGCGTGGCCTCGTCGAGGTCGGAGCCGAACTGCGTAAAGCCGGCGAGCTCCTGGTACGAAGCGAGGTCAAGACGAAGATTGCCGGCAACCTGCTTCATGGCCTTGGTCTGTGCGTCGCCACCGACGCGGGACACGGAGATACCCACGTCGACTGCCGGGCGCTGGCCCTGGAAGAAGAGCTCGGACTGCAGGTAGATCTGACCATCGGTAATGGAAATGACGTTGGTCGGAATGTAGGCCGAGACGTCGCCGTCCTGGGTCTCGATGATCGGCAGAGCCGTCATGGAGCCGTAACCGTTCTTCTTGGACATCTTGACGGCACGCTCGAGCAGACGAGAGTGCAGGTAGAAGATGTCGCCAGGATAGGCCTCGCGTCCGGGCGGACGATGCAGCGTCAGCGACATCTGACGGTAGGCCACAGCCTGCTTGGACAGGTCGTCGTAGATGACGAGCACGTGGCCGCCGGGGTTGGTCTCGCTGGCGGACTTGCCGTCCTCGCCGTTGTACATGAAGAACTCGCCGATAGCGGCACCGGCCATAGGCGCGATGTACTGCATAGGGGCGGAATCGGCAGCGGTTGCCGAAACGATGATGGTGTAGTCGAGCGCACCGTGCTGGGCGAGGGTCTCACGGATGTTGGCAACCGTGGAGGCCTTCTGGCCGATGGCGACATAGATGCAGACCATGCCCTTGCCGCGCTGATTGAGGATAGCGTCGATGGCAATGGCGGTCTTACCGGTCTTACGGTCGCCGATGATGAGCTCACGCTGACCACGGCCGATAGGCACCATGGAGTCGATGGCCAACAGACCGGTCTGAACCGGCTCGCACACCGGGGTACGGTCGATGACGCCGGGGGCCTTAAACTCGATAGGACGACGGTGCGTGGCGACAATGTCACCCAAACCGTCGATAGGCTGGCCGAGCGGATTGACGACGCGGCCGAGCATGGCACGGCTCACGGGGATATCCATAATGCGGCCAGTGGTGCGGCACTCGTCGCCTTCCTTGATGGAGTCGACGGCACCAAACAAAACGGCGCCGACCTCGTCACGGTCAAGGTTCTGGGCAAGGCCGAAGACGGTCTCACCGGTATCGGAGCTCTTGAACTCCAGAAGCTCGCCTGCCATGGCGCTCTTGAGGCCAGTGACGCGCGCGATGCCGTCGCCTACCTCGTCGACCGTTGAAACCTCATGCGTATCGACCGTCGCGGAGAGGCTCGTGAGCTGCTCCTGCAGTTTCTTGGCGATATCCTGGGCATTGAGGGTTTCGGACATTAGGCTTCACCTCCGTACGAATTAGCAGAGTTTGCGAGGGTCTCCTGTGCGATGCGCAGCTGCGTCTTGACGGAAATGTCACGACGCTCGCCGCGGGCCTCGAGCACCAGGCCGCCCACGATAGACGGGTCGACCTGCTCGATAAGGAATACCTTGCGGCCGAAGTCCTGCTCGCATTTCTTAGTGATGGTTTGACGCAGCTCGTCGTCGAGCGGGATCGCCGTGGTGACGGTCACGCCCACTACATCCTCGTCTTCCTCGGCAACATACTTAAAGGCAGCTGCCACCTTGGGAAGAAGGTCGAGCTGGTCGCGCTTGGACATGGTGTCGAGCACGGCGATGATCTCGGGGCTGGCGGAAGCCAGGCGCTCGATCATCTCGAGGTCCTCGAACACATGGTTCTCGGCCTTGGCGGCTTCCATGAGGGAGCGCGCGTAGGTCTCGAGCACCTTGTCCTGATAGCGGCTAGTCGGCATTCAGGCTACCTGCTTCCTGGATGTAGCGCTCGATGAGCTTCTTCTGCCCGGCCTCGTCCTCGAGTGCCTCGCCCACGATCTTGGTGGCGACGGCAACGGACAGGTCGGCGATGGAGCTCGCGGCACCGGCGTAGATGGACTTGCGCTCGTCCTCGACGGTCGTATGGGCCTTGGCGATGATCTCCTCGGCCTCCTTGTGCGCAGCCTCGATGATACGGGCGCGCTCGGACTCGGCGTCCTTACGGGCCTCGAGAACGATATCGGCAGCCTGACGACGGGCGTCGGTGACGATCGAATCGGACTCAGCGCGCTTGGCGATAGCCTCCTGCTTGGTCTTCTCGGCCTCGTCGAGGCTCTCCTCGATCTTCTTGCCGCGCTCCTCCATGGTTTTCATGATGCCCGGCAGGGCGACCTTGGCCAGCACGATCCAGATAATCAGGAAGGCGATAAGCGCCGGGATGAACTCCGCCATCTTAGGGATGAGGATGTCCGCACCGGCAGCGCCGTCCTCGGCGAACGCGGAAACCGGCATGAGCAGCGCGGCCGCGGACGCGGAGAGTGCGATCGCGCTCTTCTGGGATGAAAGATTCATACTTGACGCTCCGTGCTATTTAACGATCAGCGCGACAACGAAGCCGATCAGAGCCAGAGCCTCGCCGAAGGCGGAGCCCATGATGAAGACGGTGAACACGCGGCCCTGGACCTCAGGCTGACGGGCCATAGCACCCGTAGCACCCAGAGCAGACAGGCCGATAGCAAGACCAGCGCCGATAACACCGAGACCGTAACCGATAACTCCCACGATTCCTCCTTTGTCGTGCGTGTCTTATTTCACGCAGGATAACCTTTTTATAACTGCCGGGCTCCATGGGTACGGGCACCGGCGGTTTAACGAATTGCCTTACCTTTAAGGCGCGAACGGAAGACTACTCCTCCTCCGCGACCTCCTCTGCCTCGGAGACATACACGGCGGTAAGGACCGTGAAGACGTAAGCCTGGATGGCGCCGACCACAAGCTCGATCGCATAGATCAGGATGAGGATGGCAAGCCAGGCCAGCGAAGGCAGGGCGCCGACGGCGTGGGCCGCGGAAACCTGCTGCAGCAGCGGCTGCATGAACATGCTCGCCATGATGGCGAACGAGCCCATGACCACGTGTCCTGCGAACATGTTGCAGAACAGACGGACGGCGAGCGTGATGAGGCGCAGGAAGGTCGAGAAAAGCTCGACGACCCACACAAGCACGTTCATCGGGAAGCTCACGCCCTGCGGGGCGAGGCTCTTGATGTAGCCGATCACGCCGTGAGCCTTGCATCCGTAGTAGATGAAGTACACGAAGGCGAAAATGGCGAGCGCGGCGGTGGAGCCGATTGCGCCGGTGCCGGGCTTCATTCCCGGGATCAGGCCGATCATGTTATTGATCAGGATGAACAGGAAAAGCGAGCACAGGAACGGGAAGTGCTTCTTCCAGTTCTCACCCACAACGCCCTTGCCGATATCGTTCTCGACGTACTCGATGATGTACTCGAAACCGTTGACGAAGAAGCCCTTGGGAACCAGGGTCTGCTTCTTCTTGAACACGGCCAGGACGATCAGGAGCACGATCGTGGAGACGATCAGCCAAAACGAGTACTGCGTGATGCCGCAGCTTAGATCGCCCACGACGGGGGTGGAGCTGAACTCGCTGACCAGATGATTAATCTCATCAGGCAGCTTTTCAAAAATTTCCACGACTTACCTTTCGACCTCATGAGGATCTCGCAGCGCCTTGGCGACACGAACCGTGCAGGCGGCCATAAAGGCCACGAAGCCGATCGCCTCGCCCAGAAGGAACATGCGAAATGCCTCTCCGAACAACGCAAACACAACCAAGGTAAAGACGAGCAGGGCGATTGCCGAGACCGCCAGACTCATCATGCCCTTGAGCATGTCCGCATTCTGCTTATCGTCAAGAACCGGCTTGAGCGTAAAAACAAAGGGAAGAAAGGCGATTGCGCCCGCGATGGCGCCTGCAACGATAGTGAGCAGATCGGCTACCTGAAACACTGGCGTCCTCACTTTCCTTTTTAACGCTTCACAGAACAGTTCCCGCCAAACATTGGTGACTATTGTACGAGCCAATCGCTAAAGTACAACCGAAAAAGCATCGGTTAATACGCACCTGTTCGTTTTCTTAAGACCTTCTTTATGCCGCAGGTACGGTAATACGTTTTTTCGCGAACCCCTCTGGGCTAAACGTCCGTTAACAGGAGTGCGCGTGGACGTCTTTTACTCGCCCGCGCGCACCATTTCTTCGTATTTGTGACCGTAGCCGACAAGGCCCGACGACTACAGCGTGCCGTAGATGCGGTCGCCGGCATCGCCCAAGCCGGGGACGATGTAGGCGGCCTCGTTGAGGTGGTCGTCGATGGCGCAGGTATAGATATGCACGTCGGGGTCTTTCTCGGTCAGCGACTTGAGGCCCTCGGGGGCCGCGACGATGCACAGCATGCGGATGTCCTTGACACCGCGCTCGCGCAGATAGCTGATAGCCATCTCGGCAGAACCGCCCGTGGCGAGCATGGGATCGACGACCAGGCAGATACGCTGGTCGATATCCTTGGGCATCTTGCAGTAATACTCATGCGGCTCGTGGGTGACCTCGTCGCGCTCCATGCCAATGTGGCCCACGCGGGCAGAGGGCACCAGGTCGAGGATGCCATCGACCATTCCAAGGCCCGCGCGCAAAATGGGGACGATGGCGAGCTTCTTGCCGGCAAGCTGCTTAAACGTGGCAGTGGTGATGGGAGTCTCGACTTCGACATCCTCCATGGGCAGGTCGCGCATGGCCTCGTAGCCGTCAAAAAGCGCGAGCTCGCGTACGAGTTGGCGGAACTGGTTGGTGCCGGTCGACTTATCGCGCAGGATCGACAACTTGTGCTGGACGAGCGGATGGTCGACAAGCGTCACGCGGGACGCATCGTAGGTAACGGTCATGGGTTGATTGCCCCTTTCGTTGCGGCCGCAAAACGACCTTGCTGACATGACGCACAGCGATGTTGCCGCCGCCCGCCATGCATAAGTTTAGCGGTTTGTTGTATCGAGTGCCCCGTCGCAGCCCTATTGAGCGGCGCTGAGCGAACGCCTGACCGCATCGTGCCAACCGTCCAGGTTGTGCTCGCGACGCTCAACGGACATATGGGGATGGAATGTCTTGACGATCTGGGTGTTTTGCTCCAGCTCCTCCAGATCCTCCCAATACCCAACCGCGAGGCCCGCCAGATACGCGGCACCGATCGCCGTTGTCTCCACCGACTCACATTGCAGTACGGGGATATCCAGCAAGTCTGCCTGGAACTGCATGATGAACTCGTTGCGCGAGGCGCCGCCATCGACGGACAGGCGCTCGATCGAAAGACCCACGTCCTGCTCCATGGCACGCAGCACGTCATAGCTCTGATAGGCCATGGACTCGCAAGCGGCACGCACGATGGTCGCGCGACTCGAGGCGCCGGTCAGACCGCATACGATGCCGCGGGCGTGCGCGTCCCACCAAGGAGCACCCAAGCCCGCAAAAGCGGGGACAAAGTAGCATCCCTCGTTATCGCCGATCGAGGAGGCGAGCTGTGCCGATTCGGATACGTTGGAGATAACGCCCATGTTGTCGCGCAGCCAGTTCATCGTTGAGCCGGCGGCAAAAATAGAGCCCTCGAGCGCATAGCTGACCTTGCCGTTCGCAGCGATACCGATGGTGGAGACCAGGCCATTCTTGGATTCGACGATCTCGTCGCCGGTGTTCATGAGCATAAAGCAGCCCGTGCCATAGGTGTTTTTGGTCTGGCCGGGATGGAAGCAGCAGTGACCGAACAGCGACGCCTGCTGGTCGCCCGCCACACCCATGATGGGCGGCATGTTGGTCATGATGTCGCTCGCGACGCGGCCGTAGTCACCGGCGCTCCAACGGACCTCGGGCATCATGGCACGCGGGATGTCGAAGAGCGCCAGCAGGTCATCGTCCCAGTCCAGCGTATGAATATTGAAGAGCGCTGTGCGGCTGGCATTGGTGTAGTCGGTGGCAAAGGTTTGGCCGCCGGTGAGGTTGTAGATGAGCCAGGTATCGATGGTGCCAAACATGAGGTCGCCCGCCGCCGCGCTCTCGCGTGCGCCGTCAACGTTGTCGAGAATCCACTGCACCTTGGAGGCCGAGAAATACGGGTCGAGCGTAAGGCCGGTGCGGGAACGCACCAGCTCCTCGCAGCCCTGCTCGGCCAGTTTATCGATTGCCGAGGCGGTGCGACGGCATTGCCACACGATGGCGTTATAGATGGGTTGGCCGCTTATGCGGTCCCACACCACCGTGGTCTCGCGCTGGTTGGAGATACCGATGGCGGCGATGCGATCGGAATGGATGCCGCTCTTAAACTGGACCTCCATCATCACGCCGATCTGGCTGGCAAGCACCTCCGTGGGATCCTGCTCCACCCAGCCGGGGCACGGGAAGCTGGTTTTGACGCTACGACGCGCCTGGGCGACGATGCAGCCGTACTCGTCGACGATGGTCGCGAGTACCGAGGTGGTGCCGCAGTCGAGCGCCATGATGTAGGAACCGCCAAAGCTAAACGAGGCGTCTTCCATACCCAGGCTACCTAGATTCAACGACATCGCTTACACCTTTCTATTGCATCGGGTCGGACAGGACCCGCTCGATCTCTGATGCGGGAAGTGCGCCTTGGCGCAGGATCTGGAGCTCGCCATGCTTAAACGTCACGATGGTCGAAGCATCGCGGCACGGCGTCTCGCCCGCGTCGACGGCCACATCGACCCCCTCCAGAATACGGTCCTCAACGGCGGCAAAGCTTGCCGGCGCGGGCGCGCCGTGCGTGTTGGCGCTGGTGCAGGCAAGCGGACTGCCACAAGTACGGATGAGCGCCTGCACCACGGGCGAGGCCGACGCGCGAAGGGCCACCGTATCGTCGGCGGCGCGCATAAAGGTCGGCACGCAGGGCGCCGCCTTGACCACGATAGTCAGGGCGCCCGGCCAGCATCTTCGAGCAAGCGCGCGGGCCTCTTCCGGAATATCCACGCCGTAGCGGTCGAGGGCCCCGGCATCACCGACCAGCCAGGCGACCGTTTGGGTAAGCTCGCGCTGCTTGAGGGTAAAGATGCGACGGTAACCGGTGCCGAGTGCGGGCACCGCGGCGCCGTTGACGGTGACCTGCGGATCGCGCGGCCACGGCAGAGGTTCACTTGTATCTTGTGGAACGGCATCCGAGAAGGCGTTGACTGCCACGGCGACACCGTAGACCGTCTCGGTTGGAATAAGCGCCAGGCCACCGCGACCGAGTAGCTCGGCCGTACGCTCGACGGCGAGCCGATGCGGCTCACGCGCTCCCTCGAATACCCGATAGACCGTCTGCATGTGTATGCCAGCCCCTTACGCTCTGGTGAAAGTTTGTTTACTGTGGGGCATTCTCGCACGAAACGTTCAACCTATTTGCCCAGAGCGCATGTTGGTTTGGTGAGCGGCTCTAGTAGTCGGTGAAAGTGAGGGGGTTATTGGACTGCGACGAACTTCTTTGGCCTGCCGGCGTGGCGTTCTTGGGCGGCGTAGCGCTCGATGCTGTCTATCGTTATCATCCGACGGCCGTCGACGAGTTCAACATCGAGCTTTCCGGCTTTGACCAGCGCGGTAATCCGCGGAGCGGAAACTTTGAGGTCCAGCGCTGCGTCTTTAAATGTTCGGCACGCCGCTTCCCGAGCGTCCTCGTGGTCGATTTCGACTGAAAGGGTCACGACCTCGGCCAAGCGTTCGTACCCTGCCGGAGTCAAACCGTTGTTGAGGTCGTCGGCCAAAAACGCCATCAGTGCCTCGGTGGCATGGGCAATCGCTTCTTCGCGCGTATCGCCATCGGCAAAGGCGCCGGGAATCTGCGGGAAGCTAGCGCAGTAACCGTCGTCTTCTTTTATGAGAACGCAGTCATAGGTAAATCGCTGCCTCATTTTGCCTCCAACTACCATCCAGCTTGGCGACGAATACTTGCCCACGTGCCCTTCTTTGGTCGATCACCACCAGAACCGTTCACGGTGACAACGCGGTCACCAGAAACATACTTAGCATGACTACCGACTTGCGCGACCTTCACGAATCCATCGTGCTTGAGTAGGGCAATGATTTCCCGAAAGGTAGGAGGTTGCATGGGCCGACCTCTTTCAGCCGTCCTAATTATAAACTACTTTATAATTTTTGCTAACCAGTTAATAAATATTACTGGCGCTGTTTGGGCTCGGTGACGATGGCTCGAACGATACGGGGACGATCGGTGAGGTCGCGGACGATGCGCACGTCCGAGAGACCCGCCTGGCGGCAGAGCTCGGCGGCGGCGTCGAGGGCGCCCTCGTAGAGCTCGCAGGCAAACAGGCCGCCGGCGCGCAGCATATAGGGCGCCGCATTGAGCAGGCGGCGGAAGATATCAAGGCCGTCGGCACCGCCCTCGAGCGCCAAATCGGGCTCGAAGTCCTTGACCTCGTGCGGTAGCGAGCGCATGACGTCAGTCGGAATGTAGGGCGGGTTGGAGACGAGCACGTCGAAGGTGCCCCATTCCTCGCGGGGGATAGAGCTCACCAGGTTTGTGAGGCTGAAGGCGACCTCATCGGACGTAAGCCCGAGCGCGTCGCGGTTTTTGGTGGCCAGGTCGATGGCACGCGGTTCGATATCGGTAGCGGTGCAGGTGACATGCCCACGGCGCTCCCAGGCAAGGGAAAGCGAGATGCAGCCCGTGCCGCAGCCGACCTCGAGAACGCGGGCAGTGCGGGGCTCGACCGGAGCGGGCGCGGCGGCATCCTCCGTCAGAGACGCCTCGTGGTCGGCGCCTTCGATGGCGATGCCGTATTCGTCGAGCTCGGGCTCAGCGGCCTCCTCGGCCTCGGTCTCTGCTGCCTGCGCGGCGGCTTCCTCGGCCTCGCGATCGGCCAGTTCCTCGGCATAGGCGCGGCTGCCCAGTACATCGCTACCCAACGCCGCCTCGTCGGCAGCTGTGAGGTTGGCGGCACGGCGCTCGGCCGTCGCTCGCTCGTCGGCCAATGCGGCTTCGGCCTTGCGCGCTTGCTCGACTTCATCGTTCCAGGGCAGCTCAACGCGCTGACGGGCAGCAGCCTCGGGACTCAGCACCTCGGCATCCAGATAATTGAGGACTTCCTCGACGAGCATCTCGGTCTCGGGACGCGGAATGAGTACGCCGGGGGCACACGCGACGTCGATCATGCGGAACTGCGTGCTGCCGGTGATGTACTGCAGCGGCTCGCCCTTGGCGCGGCGGACGACCGCCGCGTGCATGGTCTCGAGCTGCGCCGCATCGAGCGTCTCGTCCATACGCATATATAAGTCGATGCGCGCCAGACCCGTGGCTGCGCACAGCAGCCATTCGGCAGAAAGACGGGGATGCTCCTCACCGCGCTCGGCCAGGTACTCCTTGGTCCACTCGAGACAACGCTTGATGGTCCAGATCTCGTTTGCCATGGGGTCCTCCCCTCTTAAGCGCCAGGCGGCGCGCGAATGTCGGAGCAGATTGTACGCGAGGCCAGCGCTTGGCAAGAGACGATTGAAGGCGATTATCGAGAATCAGCCCAGAATTTTTCACCGGGCTCGCTCAAAGTGTTCATTCGCCGACGTCTAGATTTGCATTCGTCAAGCTTTTGGCAAGGTTGCCCCAAAACTAACCAATATCTAACCAAACGCTTGCCACATCACTTGACGCGCAACGCGTCAAAAATCACCCCGCGACTTCTTGGACGATTTTTCAAGCAATATTTTCAATTGCAGATGCATACCGTTAATTGCTTTCAGCAGGTAGACAGCTTGAAGTCTATCAAAGACGATTGAATAACATCTCAAAGCAATAAGCCCAACCTAGTCGTTTAAGAACGTCCCCAATGACCACCTCTAAGGCGCCGCAGGTTGAGCATAAGTCAGCGAAAACGCCCCTAAGCGAGCAAGGTGACGTGAAAGAGGAGGGAAGCGTACTTTGGTACGCGACCGACGATTGAACGTCAGATTGCCGCTTAGGGGCGTTTGCAGCGTCGAGCAGTTACGGCGTTTGGTAAAACGCCGTAACTTAAACCGCCTGTGCCAGCTTCTCGGCTCGCTCGGCGGCGGCGAGCGCCTCGATCACGGTGCCGAGCTGATCGCCCAGAAGGACGCCGTTGTAGGTGGAGTTGAAGCCGATGCGGTGGTCGGTCACGCGGTCCTGGGGCTGGTTGTAGGTACGGATCTTCTCGGAACGGTTACCGTGGCCGATCTGGCTTTGGCGCTCGGCACCGAGCTCTGCCTGCTGCTTCTCGAGCTCCATCTCGTACAGACGGGCGCGCAGCATCTGCATGCAGACCTCGCGGTTCTGGATCTGGGAGCGCTGCTCCTGCGACTGCACCACGGTGTTGGTGGGCAGGTGGGTGATGCGTACGGCGGAGTAGGTGGTGTTAACGCACTGACCGCCAGGACCCGAGGCGCAGTAGGTATCGATGCGCAGGTCGGACTGGTTGATCTGGACGTCAATCTCCTCGGCCTCGGGAAGCACTGCGACGGTTGCCGTGGAGGTCTGGATGCGGCCCTGAGACTCGGTCTTGGGAACGCGCTGGACACGGTGCACGCCGGACTCGAACTTCATGACGGAGTAGACGCGGTCGCCCTCGACCTTGAACTCGATGGACTTAAAGCCGCCGGCCTCGCTGGGGCTGGAATCGAGCACGGTGGTCTTCCAGCCACGCGACTCGCA
>USDE01000011.1 GCA_900553345.1 uncultured Collinsella sp. | reverse complement strand
TCTCGACATCGGTCGAGAGACGCTTTTTTCAACAGCATCCGTCAAGCTTTTGGCAAGTTTTTGGTCAGTTGAGCAGGGCTGTTGAAAACTCGAACCGCCGTTTGCCGACGACTACCGACCGCCCAGAGCGCCCTGCGCCCCTGGGATAACCCCGCGTCCTAGGCTCCATACCGTCGCCACCCAAAACGGAAAGGACGTGGGCACCATGACCGAAGCCGCTGTTGAAACCTACGACACCACAACGAGAGGCGCCGCCTCGATGGCAGCCTATCGCGCCGTTCGCATCCTGCAACTATTAAGCGAGAACACCGGCGAGGACAAGGCCATGCTTTCCGATGAGTTGATCCGGCGCCTCGCCCATCCCGACGACCCCGCCCGCATGCCCATCTCGGCGGCGCGGCGCAGCATCTACACCGCCATCTCCGCACTTCGCCATGCCGGATACGAAATTGAGTACAAACGCGGCGTGGGGTATCGGCTCTTGACCCGTCCGCTCACCGACGAAGAGATCATCCGGCTCCACGGTATGGTCATGCGCAACCGCTCTACGCCCATTGCCATTCGAAAAAGCATGGCTCAGCACTTGGTCGCCATGGCGAGTGCCGACGTTCGCGGCTACCTCGATGCACCCGAGCCTGCTCCAAGCGCCGGTGGCAAATCCACCAAGGCCACGCGCACGCCCGTCAAGCGCATCGACACCTGCGAGCTCATCGAGCAGGCCATCGACCACGGAACCACGGTGAGTTTTGATATTTCGAGCGTCACGACACGTGGCGAAACTGAAGTAGCACGGATGACACTCCGCCCCTTTGCCATCAAGCAACGAGACGGCATCTCGTATTTGCTGGGAACGGTCTATGACGCCCGAGGCGCCGATGACACGTTGCGTACCGTAGAGATCGGCCGGATGAAAAACGTCACCACACGTCTCCTTGACGGCAAGAAGCTCTTCGCCGCCCTCGACGAAGAGGACGCCTCCGCCGCATAAGAACCTCCGCCGTCCATTCGACTACCCGTACCGCCCATCCGGTTCTGTATTAAAAAACCCGCCAGGTTATTGTAAAAATGGACATCCGCGCTACTATAGTTCCACTTGCACTTTGTTTGAGTGCAGTGTTTCCAGCCATTTCTATACTGGGGGTAACGATATGAAGGACATCACCATCAGCCGCAGGAGCCTTCTGGTCTCTGCCGGCCTGCTCGCGCTCGCTCCGCTCGCCGGATGCGGCGGCAACTCTGGTTCCGGCTCTGCTGCCGCCGGTTCCGACTACACCGTCGGCATTCTGCAGCTCACCGAGCACTCCGCACTCGACGCCGCCAACGACGGCTTCGTCAAGGCCATCAAGAAGAGCGGCCTTAAGGTCAAAATCGACCAGAAGAACGCCCAGAATGACCAGTCCACGTGTAAGTCCATCGCCGACAAGTTCGTGGGCGATGGCGTCGACCTGATCTATGCCATCGCTACGCCCGCCGCGCAGGCCGCCGCCGGTGCCACGGCCGATATCCCCATCGTGGGCTGCGCCATCACCGACTACGCCGCCTCCGGCCTGGTCCAGGACAACGACAAGCCCGGCACCAACGTTACTGGCGCCTCCGACCTCACCCCGGTCGCCGAGCAGCTCGAGATGATGCAGAAGGTCCTGCCCGACGTAAAGAAGGTCGGTCTGCTCTACTGCACCGCCGAGTCCAACTCCGACGTCCAGATCAAGGCCGCCAAGAAGGAGCTCGACAAGCTGGGCCTGGACTACACCGACTTCACCGTCTCGAGCTCCAACGAGATCCAGTCCGTCGTCGAATCTGCCGTTGGCAAGGTCGACGCGCTGTACTCCCCCACCGATAACACCATCGCCGCGGGCGCTTCGCAGGTCGGCCAAATCTGCAAGGAGAATAAGCTCCCCTTCGTAACCGGCGAGGAGGGCATGTGCATGGCCGGCGGCCTGTTCACCCTCTCCATCAACTATGAGGACCTGGGCTACGCCGCGGGCGAGATGGCCGTTAAGATCCTGAAGGGCGAGGCCAAGCCCGAGGATATGCCGATCAAGCACCTCTCGAGCAAGGACCTGGTCGTCGTCAAGAACGACGAGATGGCCGAGGCGCTGGGCATCGACCTTTCCGCTCTGGACGAGTAGCGCCATGCGCGGTAACGCGTCTAGGACCCGCACTCGCGCCATAGCTGCGTTATTCAATATCTGAGCCACAGGGGCGAACGCCAAAGACCGGCGTTCGCCCTGCTTGTTACGGATGAGACAAAACATCCGGCCGCAGCTCTTTTATGCATTGTTACCGCTATCATGGTGACTCACGTGTCCACCCTATCCTAGGAGGTATGAAGCATGCTTATTGCATTGCAGGGCGCCGTTTCGCAGGGCGTCCTCTGGGGCATTATGGTGCTTGGCGTGTTTATCACGTTCCGCCTGCTCGACATCCCCGATATGACCTGCGACGGCAGCTTTGCCCTCGGCGGCTGCGTCTGCGCCGTACTCATCGTCAATAACAACGTCGACCCGCTGCTCGCCGTGCTGGCCGGCATGTGCGCCGGCGCCATCGCGGGCGCGGTCACGGGCATTTTGACCACGGTCTTTGAGATTCCCGCGATCCTCGCCGGAATCCTCACCCAGATCAGCCTGTGGTCCATCAACCTGCGCATCATGGGCAAATCCAATACGCCCATCCTTGCCAAGGGCACTATCTTCTCGTCTGTCAGCAACATGACGGGCCTGCCGCAGTCCACCGTCGCCATCATCCTGGGCATCTTGCTCGCTGTGGCTATCGTTGCCATCCTGTATTGGTTCTTTGGCACCGAGATCGGCTCGGCGCTTCGCGCCACCGGCAACAACGAGTACATGATCCGCGCTCTGGGCGTCAACACCAACTCCACCAAGATGATCGCCCTCGTGCTCTCCAACGCCCTCATCGGCCTTTCAGGCGCGCTCATCTGCCAGAGCCAGAAGTACGCCGACATTGGCATGGGCACCGGTGCCATCGTTATCGGTCTTGCCGCCATTGTTATCGGCGAGGTGCTCGGCCGCCTGCTGCCCGGCGGCCTCACGCAGTTTAGCGTCCGTCTTGCCTCCGCCGTCTTTGGCTCCGTGGTGTACTTCCTCATCCGCGCCATCGTGCTGCAGTTGGGCATGGACGCCAACGACATGAAGCTGCTTTCCGCTGTGATCGTCGCCGTGGCCCTGTGCGTGCCCGTGGTTTGGGAGCGCTATAAGCTCCGCAGCTCCTACACGAAGGGGGATGAGGCAGATGCTTAAGCTCTCACACGTCAAGAAAACCTTTAACAAGGGCACCGTCACCGAGAAGCGCGCGCTCACCGGCGTCGACCTCACCCTTAACGACGGCGACTTTGTAACCGTGATCGGCGGCAACGGCGCCGGCAAGTCCACGCTGCTCAATATGATCGCCGGCGTGTATCCGCTCGATTCGGGTGTCATCGAGCTCGACGGCACCGACATCTCGCGTCTGAGCGAGTCGCAGCGCGCCAAGTACCTGGGTCGCGTGTTCCAGGACCCCATGCGCGGCACCGCAGCCGACATGCAGATTGCCGAGAACCTGGCCCTCGCCAAGCGCCGCGGCCAGCGTCGCGGTCTTTCGTGGGGCGTCACCAAAGCCGAGAAGGACGAGTACGTTGAGCTGCTCAAGCGCCTGGACCTTGGTCTGGACACGCGCCTCAACGCCAAGGTCGGCCTGCTTTCGGGCGGCCAGCGCCAGGCACTCACCCTGCTCATGGCCACGCTCACCAAGCCACGCCTGCTGCTGCTCGACGAGCACACCGCGGCGCTCGACCCCAAGACAGCCTCTAAGGTGCTCAATCTGACCGAGGAAATCGTCGACGAGCACCACCTGACCACGCTCATGGTCACGCATAACATGAACGACGCCATCCGTCTGGGCAATCGTCTGATCATGATGCACGAGGGCCACGTAATCTACGACGTGGCAGGCGACGAGAAGAAGTCGCTCACCGTTGCCGACCTGCTGCAGAAGTTCGAGGAGGTCTCGGGCGGCGAGCTCGCCAACGACCGCATGCTGCTGAGCTAACGACCTAGAAAACCACCACAAAGGGGACAGGCACCTTTGTGGTGGTTTTTGTTAAAGAATAAGGAGACTGCCATGAAAAGAATCCCCCGCCTTGCGTTAGCCACTGCGTTGTTAGCCGGCGCGCTCGCAGGCATCCCAAGTCTCGCTTTCGCGGAGAACCTGCCCGCCGCTATTGACGGCGCCGTAACCGTCATGCACACCAACGACATCCACGGCAGCTACAAGTACAGCTACAACGCAAGCAAGGGCACGGGCACCATTGGCTTTGACGGGCTGGCGGTTCTCTATAGCGCTCAAAGCAACGCCCCCGACTTTCTGCTCGATGTAGGCGACACCTTCCACGGGCAGTCCTTTGCCACCATGAGCGAGGGCAAGAGCATCGCCGAACTCATGGACACCTTTTATGCGAACGGCTACGACGCGACCACGCCGGGCAACCACGACTGGAGCTACGGCGCGGACAAGCTCCGTACCATGACCGGCTACAGCACCACCGGCACGCCCTTCGCCATGCTCTGCGCAAACGCGAAGTCTACGAGCGGCGTATGGAGCTCGAGCATCACCAAGACGCTCAATCGCACTTGGAAGGACGGCGAGGGCAGCCCCACGTTTAACTACAAGATTAAGGTCGGCGTCGTCGGAGCCATGGATGAGTCGCTGGGCTCCTCGCTACGCGCGGACCTGGTCGCGGGCACGTCGTTCTCGGGTGCGGCGGACGCCATCAATGCCGAGGCCAAGCGACTGCGCGAGGATGAGGGCTGCAACGTTATCGTCTGCATCGCGCACACGCTCAACGCCAAGACCTTTGCCGCAAAGCTCGTTGGGGTCGATACACTGGTCGCGGGCCACGAGCACATCAACTTAGACGAAAACGTGACGGGGGCCGACGGCAAGCCGGTCCGCGTCGTCGAGGCAGGCAGCGCCTTTGCCGAGGTTGGTCTGCTTTCCATTCCCTATGAGTACGACACCAGGGGTACCGAAACCACCAACGACGACATGGTGACGGTCTCCGCAGGCGACAGCGACGAGAAGCTCTACACCGCCAAGGACGTCGACGACCTTTTGGCAGACCCTAACAACCAGAACATCCTTGACGAGGTTCGCAACAACAAAATCAAGCCACTCGACGATGCCTTTGAAAGCGAATCGAACAAGGTGCTCGGCACATCCTCCACCAACTATTTCTACGGCGAGGACGCCGCGGGTACGCATGGCTGGGAGATGGTGCGCACTACCGATTTGCGTCCCAGCAAGGAAGGCGATACCACCAAGGCCCAGACCATCGGCCACGTGATTTGCGGCTCCTATCTTTCCCTGACGGGCGCGGACCCTGGCCTGACGAGCGCGGACCTTGCTATTGAGAACGCTGGCGGCATCCGCGGCGGCATCGCGGCGGGAAACGTGACCGCCGGCGACGTCATCGCCATCTCGCCCTACGGCAACACCTTGGAGACCTGGACCATGACCGGCGCGGACTTCCTCGCAGCGCTTGAGCACTCGTTGGAAATTAGCGACAAATGCAATGACAGCTACGAACTTCAGCAAGCCTACGTCGCAGCCGGCCACACCGAGCAGGAAGCCCAAGACATGTACAAGTGGCCCGACGACTCCGGCAGCGTTCTTTCCTTTGGCGGCATCAACGTAACAATCGACTGGACGCAGTCTGAAGGCAAGCGCATCGTGAGTGCCACGCTCACCAAAGACGGCAGCACGCTCGACCCCGCCAAGACCTATACCGTCGCCACCAACAACTACATCATCACCAACACGACCGACTTCCCCACCTTCGCAAACGCCAAGAAGCTCACCGAGTGGGGTACGTGCGAGGCAGCGCTGAGGGCACTGATCGGGCAGGACGACTGGGAGCACAAGGTGGCCTCGCTCGCGGGCACCATCAGCTTTAGCTCCGCTGAGAGCCCCGCACCCCATCCGACCCCAACGCCTGAGCCCTCACCCAAACCCGGCACGACGACCACGCAGATCACCACCAAGAAGACGGCCAGTAAGCTTGCCGCAACGGGAGACCGTACGCCGACCGTGGTCGGCGCATGCCTTATCGGCGGCATCGTCATCATCGTTCTCGGCATTATCTGGAAGCGCCGCCGCTAAGCTACACCGCCGGGCCTTGCAGCCCCGCCGTACAAACCTTATATCGAGCGCAAAAGCCCGTCCGAATGTGATCGGACGGGCTTTTGGTGGGTATCATGGTTGGACGATCATGAGGAGGTTTTCCCAACATGGAATTGTTTGAACCGATTCTTCATTTCTTTGAACAACGGTGGGTCCACAACATCATCTGGGCCGGCATCTTGGTAATAGGCACCGCCATCGCCACCAAGGTCGTATCCAAGACCCTGCGCCACCTGCTCAACCGCGACGACAACCCGCTTCCGGCATCGAGTATCTTCATCAACATTGCGCGCGCCGTCATCTGGATGATCGGCGGCAGCTTTATCCTCGACAACTGCTTTGGCATTAACGCAAACGCCCTCGTCGCCGCTCTTGGCGTCGGCGGCATCGCCATCTCGCTCGGCTTTCAGGACACGCTCTCAAACCTTATCGGCGGCATGCAGGTAACCTTTATGGGCATCATCAAGCCCGGCGACAATATCGAAGTCGGTGGCGTGTCGGGCGTGGTCCAGGACATCACCTGGCGTCATACGACCATCGAGGACGCCTGCGGGCAGACCATCATCGTCCCCAACTCAAATATCTCCAAGAACACGCTCGTGCATCTCATGCCCTTTGGGCGTGTGGCTGTGCCCGTTGCCGTAAAGGACACATCCAAGTGGGCCTCGCTCGACGCGCTGGCAGACGAGCTGACCAGCGCCACCAAGGCCGCCGTGCTTCCCATCTCGAGATTTGACAAGGAGCCCTACGTGCTCTTTAGCGAGATCGGCGACTTTGGCATTAAGGGCAAGATCATCTTTATCGTCAGCGACGACAGCACCACTTTCACGGCGGCCGACGCCTGCATTCGCGCCATCGCCCCCATCATCGCCTAAACCACCACAAAGGGGACAGGCACCTTTGTGGTGGTTTTCATTCGTGGTACCATAGTTCATATAGTTGTTTAAACGACTAAGGGAGCAAAACTATGGAAGAGGCCTATCGTCAAGCACGCAAGCGCGGCGAGCAAGGACGTCGACGCGCCATTAGTCAAAGCGAGCATCCATACCTCACGGACCTCGATAGCTTGGTTGCCCAGCTCCCCTTAGGCCAGCGAGAGAATGTCGGTCTGAGAGACATTCCGCTCGAAATGGTCGTCGGCACGGTTACCAAGGGCCGTCAGTCGGCCTTTTCATGCAACTTTATGCCCTTGCTGCCGTTTAGCACGGAGTTCGCCCGCAAGTGGTCCAACCTCTACGACATCCAGGTGACCGAGGGCTATCGCGATCCCGTCATCGTCACCGAGTTCATGCATCGGTTTTACGTCCAAGAGGGCAACAAGCGCGTCAGTGTCCTCAAATTCCTGGACGCCCCGACGGTTTCGGCCAAGGTCACCCGTCTCTACCCCGGCACATGGGATTCCGTCGAAAGCCGCCTGTACGGTGAGTTCTGCGCGTTTTGGCGCGTCTGCCCCCTATACGAGATCGAGTTCTCGCGCGAGGGAAGCTACGAGACGCTCGCCAAGATGCTCGGTCAGGACCTTATCGAAAAATGGCCGCAGAAAAAGGTCGACTACCTGCGCCACACCTTCCTGCTCTTTAAGCGCGCCTACCTTCGCGCGGGTGGCGACCACCTGGACATTACGCCCGCCGACGCCATGCTCGTCTACCTCAATGTGTACAACCAGGACCGCCTGCTGGATACGCCGACGGATATCGTCGTAAACCGCCTGTGTAAGATTTGGCGTGAGCTGGTCATTGCCGGCAAAAATAACGAGGACAAGGTCGATCTTGTCGAAGCACCGAGCGTCGATGAGGAAGAGTCGACCGCCAAGTCCACCTCCGGCGTGCTCAACTTCTTTATGGGCAAGACCGTCTATTCGGCGGACAATCCCCTGCGCATCGCCTTTATCCATGAGTTCCCCTGTGCGACGTCGAGCTGGGACAGCCTGCACGACCAAGGGCGTCAGTATCTCGATAAGCACTTTGGCGGTATCGTGCGCACCGAGGCGTTTGAGGACTGCCACGATCCGGACGTGTTCTACGCCGCCGTGGAAACGGCTGTCAAACATGGAGACAGCGTCATCTTCTCGACCTCGCACCGCCTGATGGAATACACGCTCAGGGCTGCCGTTGAGTATCCCCAGGTTCGGTTCCTCAACTGCTCTATCGGCCTTCCCCATCAAAGCGTCCGTTCGTACTTTGGCAAGATGTACGAGGCCAAGTTCCTCCTGGGCGCCCTTGCCGCCAGCATGGCGGACAATCACCGCATCGGTTACCACGCGTCGGTCTTCGCCTCGGGCGCACTCAGCGAGATCAACGCCTTTGCGATTGGAGCTTCGCTACTCGACCCCCGTGCGCAAATTATCCTGACCTGGGGCGATGTGCCCGCCGGTGGCCTTGCCGAGGCCATGTGCCACGAAGGCGTGAGCGTCATGACCGGCGCCGACATGTCCAAGTCGCTGGAGGACCCCACGGCCTACGGACTCCACCGCCTGATCGATGGCAAGGTCGTCGGCATCGCCATGCCGGTATGGAACTGGCGCCGATACTACGAGCTTATCGTGCGAAGTCTGCTGCATGGCACCTGGGACGAGACCAGTGACGACAGCCGGGTCCGCGCCGTCAACTACTGGTATGGCATGAGCTCGGGCGTTATCGACATTCGCTACGCTCCGGGCCTGCCCTATCAGACGCGCAAACTGGTGCAGCTGCTCCGCAATGGCATCGTCGAGGGCTCCATCAATCCATTTGGCGGCGAGCTTCACAGTCAGGACGGCGTGGTGCAGATCGAGGGATTCCCTCCACTGCCGAGCACGCAGATCGTCGAAATGGACTGGCTGGCTGACAACGTGGTGGGCACCGTTCCGCAGCCCGACGATGAGCCGAAGGTCCGCGCCCTATGAAAATCCTTGCCATAGCCGATACCGAAGAACGATGCCTTTGGGAGTGCTTTCGCAAAGAACGCTTTGAGGGTGTCGACCTGATTTTGTCCGCTGGCGATCTGGACCCGGACTATCTTGAGTTTTTGGTCACGGTCATCAACAAACCGCTCATCTACGTACGCGGCAATCACGATGACCGCTACGCACGTCATGCACCGGGCGGCTGTATCTGTGTCGAAGACACCGTGTACGTGTATCGCGGCGTCCGCATTGCGGGGCTTGGCGGCTCCATGTGCTACCGAGATGGCGCCAACATGTACACCGAGCGCGAGATGGCCAAGCGCGTGCGCAAGCTATCACGCAAAGTAAGGATGGTCGGCGGCTGCGACATATTGCTCACCCATGCGCCCGCCGCCGGCGTAGGCGATCTGGACGATCTTCCACATCGAGGATTCGAATGCTTTAACACAGCGCTCGAGTCCTGGAATCCCGACTACATGGTGCACGGGCATGTGCACCAATGCTATGGTCGCGACTTTCAACGAAAGCGTCAGCACGCATGCGGGGCAACGATCATCAACGCCTGCGGCTATACGCAGTTTGAGCTGGACGAAGCGCGCTACCCCATCCGTGGCTGGCAGGCAGCCTGGCTCAATTCGCAAACCATGCGTCGCGAACTCAAGCGCCACGAGGCTATCGAGTCCTCAACCGCTAGAACACCCTGGTAACCACCTTAAAGGGGGCACTGTCCCCTTTAAGGTGGTTTTAACGCGATAGCAAGAAACCCGGTCCTGCACGAGACAGAACCGGGTTTCTTTAGCAATGCTTGCTTTGCTCAGGCAGTAACTAAAAGTTACTCAGCCAGGAAGTCGCGCTGGATAGCGGGATCAACCTTGATGCCAGGGCCCATGGTGGAAGACACGGAGATGGACTTAACGTACTTGCCCTTAGCAGAAGAGGGCTTGACACGCAGGATCTCGGTGTACAGGGCAGCGTAGTTCTCGACGAGCTGCTGCTCGGAGAAGGACTTCTTGCCCAGGGGCACGTGGCAGATGCCGTAGCGGTCGGCGCGATACTCAACGCGGCCGGCCTTGAGCTCGGAGACCATCTTGGCGACGTCCATGGTCACGGTGCCGAGCTTAGGGTTCGGCATGAGGCCACGGGGACCAAGGATCTTACCGATGCGGCCAACCTTGGCCATCATGTTCGGCGTAGCGATAGCGGCGTCGAAGTTGATCTCGCCCTTCTGGATCTGGGCAACGAGCTCGTCGGAACCGATGATGTCGGCGCCGGCAGCCTCGGCCTCGCGGGCCTTCTCGCCCTCGGCGAAGACGGCAACACGAATGGTCTTGCCAGTGCCGTGGGGCAGGGAGATGGAGCCGCGGATGTTCTGGTCGGCCTTACGAGTATCGACGCCCAGACGGAAGTGGGCCTCGACGGTCTCGTCGAACTTGGCGGTGTCGAGCTCCTTGATGAGCTTGGCAGCCTGAAGGGGGGTGTAGAGCGTGGCGCGGTCGATCTTCTCGGCAGCGGCGTTATAGCTCTTACCATGCTTAGCCATGTGCATTACCTCCTGTGGTTAAACGGGCGCGAGCCCTCCCACATCGTATCGTGTGCCCTATTGCACACATTTAACGGGCGCCCCGGTTGGAGCACCCGTCGTTACCAAAAGAAATCGCTACTCAGCGATGGTGACGCCCATGGAACGGGCGGTACCGGCGATGATCTTCTTGGCGGCGTCAATGTCGTTGGCATTGAGGTCCGGCATCTTGATCTCGGCGATCTTGGTGAGCTGCTCCTGGGAGAGCTGACCAACCTTGTCGGCCTGGGGCTTAGCGGAACCAGACTTGAGGTTCAGCTCCTTCTTGATGAGGTGAGCCGCCGGCGGGGTCTTGGTGATGAAGGAGAAGGACTTATCCTCGTAGACAGTGATCTCAACGGGGATGATGTCGCCCTTCTTGTCCTGCGTCTCGGCGTTAAAAGCCTGGCAGAACTGCATGATGTTCACGCCAGCAGCGCCCAGGGCGGGGCCGACGGGAGGAGCGGGGTTAGCGGCACCAGCAGGAATCTGGAGCTTAATGACGTTGGCAACCTTCTTCTCAGCCATGGTCATTCCTTTCGAATCACGAGTGTGAAGTACTTGCTATATCGTAAGCACGCACGTGTTAGAAGCACTCCTGAGATGAGCAGTCACAGAAGAAGCACGCTCGCGCGAACGGACGAAAACTTAAGCGATGACAGCGACCTGGTTAAAGTCGAGCTCGACCGGCGTCTCACGGCCAAAGATCATCAGGGTGACCTTCAGCTTGCCTGCCTCGGTGTTAACCTCGGAGACCTTGCCATCAAAGTCGGTAAGCGGGCCATCGGTGACACGGACGGACGTGCCGACCTCAATATCAACCGAGGTGCGCTTGGGCGAATCGCCCTTACCGGGACGACGAGTCATCTTATTGTACTCGTCGCGGGAAAGCGGAGCGGGCTTGCCATTGCCGCCCAGGAAACCGGTGACACCGGGCGTGTTGCGAACACACGTCCACGCATCGTCATCCATCTCCATGCGAACCAGGACATAACCCGGGAAAATCTTGGAATCCTTGGTCTCGCGCTTGCCACCCTCTTTGATCTCGGTGACGCGCTCCATAGGAATCTCGATATCAAAGATACGGTCCTGCATGCCCATAGTCTCGATGCGATGCTCGAGATCGGACTTAACGCGGTTCTCGTATCCAGAGTAAGTGTGAACGACGTACCAACGCTTAGACATGGTTTAGCCCCTCAATCCAGAGAACAGAGCAAGAGCCTCGCCAAAGCCAGCATCGAGCAGAGCGATGACGACGCCGACGACGATCAGAGAAGCGCAAACGACGACCGAGTAGTTCACGAGCTCCTTCTTATCGGGCCACGTGACACGCTTCATCTCGGACTTCACCGAAGCGAAATACTTCTTGGTGCGGGCGAAGAAACCAGGCTTCTCATTCTTCTTGGACTTCGCAGCCTTCTCGTTCTTCTTGGCAACGGCCTTCTTGGCCTCAACCTTGGAGTTGGCGGCAGCGTTGTTGGCAGGTGCCGGCTGCTGAGCCTTCTTCTTGTTCTTCTTGTTGGCCATTTGGGTTACCTCCGCGCAATGCGCTTATACATGAGTAAACCGTAAGCCCCCAATTGGGAGCTTACGGAATAATGACTGGCACGCCAGGAAGGACTCGAACCCTCAACACTCGGTTTTGGAGACCGATGCTCTACCAATTGAACTACTGGCGTATGTGACTAGAGACTAGCGAGTCTCTTTGTGCAGCGTGTGGTGACGGCACCAGGGGCAATACTTCTTGATCTCCATACGATCAGGCATGTTCGACTTATTCTTGGTGGTCGTATAGTTGCGGCGCTTGCACTCAGTGCACGCAAGAGTAACTAGAGTACGCATTTATCCTGAACCTTTCATTTCCGCCCCGTACGGGCACGAGTTGGTACTTTATCAGCTCTACGTAAGTGCTGTCAATGAAAACCTCGAATCAATTGGTTCTCGCTGGATCCATTCATATTTGGAACACATCAATGAAGCCAGCGAGATCTAATCGATCCCTCACGCTCGGCTTAAGAGCGAGCGAAGCGCAATCGGCAGGGAACAAGCCCCGCGTAGAAAAGAACCCGGCACCCTATAAGTGCCGGGTTCTCTAAGTCAGCTATATCAAAGAGCTAATTTACTCAATGATCGTGGAGACGATGCCCGAACCGACGGTGTGGCCACCCTCGCGGATAGCGAAGCGCAGGCCCTCCTCCATGGCGATCGGGTGAATGAGGTCGCCCTCGATGGTGATGTGGTCACCAGGCATAGCCATCTCGGTGCCCTCGGGCAGCTTGACCGTACCGGTAACGTCGGTGGTACGGAAGTAGAACTGAGGACGATAACCATCGAAGAACGGGGTGTGACGGCCGCCCTCCTCCTTGGTCAGAACGTAGATCTCGCCGGTGAACTTGGTGTGCGGGGTAACCGAACCAGGCTTGCAGAGAACCTGGCCGCGCTCGATGTCCTCGCGCTTGATGCCGCGGAGCAGCAGACCGGTGTTGTCGCCAGCCTCGCACTCGTCCATCTGCTTGTGGAAGGTCTCGATGGAGGTGACGGTGGTGGTCTGGGTCGGACGGATGCCGACAATCTCAACGTTGGAGTTGACCGGGAGCTTACCACGCTCAACACGGCCGGTCACCACGGTGCCACGGCCAGAGATGGTGAAGACATCTTCGATCGGCATCAGGAACGGCTTATCCAGATCGTGGACCGGGGTCGGGATGTAGTCATCGACGGCGTCCATGAGCTTCTTGACCTGCTCAACCCACTTCTCGTGGTCCGGAGCGTCATCGTGCAGTGCACCGTAAGCGGACACGTGGATGACCGGGCAGTCACGATCGAAGCCATTTTCGTCGAGGAGGTCACGGACCTCTTCCTCAACGAGCTCGATGAGCTCTTCGTCGTCGACCATATCGCACTTGTTCAGAGCGACGAGGATCTTCGGGACGCCCACCTGACGAGCGAGCAGCACGTGCTCGCGGGTCTGAGCCATCGGGCCGTCGGTGGCGGCCACAACGAGGATGGCGCCATCCATCTGAGCGGCGCCGGTGATCATGTTCTTCACGAAGTCGGCGTGGCCCGGGCAGTCGACGTGAGCGTAGTGACGCTTCTCGGTCTGGTACTCGATGTGGGCGATGTTGATGGTGATACCGCGGGCGGCCTCTTCCGGAGCGGAATCGATCTGGTTGAAGTCGTACTCCGGGTTGACATCCGGGTACTCCTCGTGCAGCACCTTGGAGATGGCTGCAGTCAGGGTGGTCTTGCCGTGATCGACGTGGCCGATGGTACCAATGTTAACGTGCGGCTTAGTACGCTCGTACTTTTCCTTTGCCATGTGTTTGTCCTCCTGGACGTCTCGTAGTAAGCCTTGAACTCACTTCAAGGCACTCGCTACATTTTACTGGGTTTGACGGGTTTGTGCCACTTTGGAGCCCGAACCCAGTCAGCGCTACAAAATACTAGCGCTGACTGGAGACAGTTTCCACTTCAGTGGCAGCGCGTGTCACTCGCCGCGCTGGGCCTTGATGATCTCCTCGGAGACGTTCTTCGGAACCTCAGCGTAGGAGTCCATCTGCATGGTGAACATTGCGCGGCCCTGGGTCTTGGAGCGAAGATCGCCGATGTAGCCGAACATCTCGGACAGCGGGACCTTGGCGTCGATGACCTTGACACCGGTGGAGTCGGTCATGGACTGGATGGAACCACGACGTGCGTTGATGTCGCCCATCACATCGCCCATGTACTCTTCCGGAGTACGCACTTCCACGGCCATGATCGGCTCGAGGATGACCGGCTTGGCCTTCGGGGCAGCTTCCTTGAAGCACATGGAACCTGCGATCTTGAAGGCCATTTCGGAGGAATCGACCGGATGGTAGGAGCCGTCGTACAGCACGGCCTTCAGGTTCACCACGGGATAGCCCGCCAGGGGACCGTGGGCGCAGGCCTCCCGCAGGCCCTTTTCAACAGCGGGGAAGAAGTTCTTGGGCACGCTGCCGCCGAAGACCTCCTCGGCGAAGATCATGTCGTCCTGCTCCGTCTGGGGTTCAAACCGGATCCACACGTCGCCGAACTGGCCGCTGCCGCCGGTCTGCTTCTTGTGGCGGCCCTGCTTCTGGACAGTCTTGCGGATCTTCTCCCGATAGGGCACCCGCACGGGCTTCAGATCCGCCTCCACATTGAAGCGGCTCTTCAGCTTGCTGACCAGCACATCCACCTGCATGTCGCCGGAGCCGTTGAGCACCATCTGGTGGGTCTCGGCGTTGTTGGTGACGGAGAAGGTGGGATCCTCCTCGTTCATACGGGCCAGGCCCTGGGCGATCTTGTCCTCCTGGCCCCGGGTCTTGGGCACGATGGCCACGGAATAGCAGGGCTCTGCGAAGGGCAGTTCCTTCAGGGCGACGACCTTCCGGGCGTCGCACAGGGTATCGCCGGTCTTGACCTTCTCCATCTTGCCGATGGCGCCGATGTCGCCGCACTCCAGCTCCTTGACCTCCTCGGCCTTCTTGCCCTTCATCACGTACAGGCGGCCCAGCTTCTCCGTGGCGCCGGTGCGGGAATTGACCAGCTGCATGTCGGGCTTGAGGTTGCCGGAGATGACCTTCACGAAGGAGTACTTGCCGTACTGGTCGGAGACGGTCTTCCACACCAGGGCGGCGGGCAGGGCGCCGGGGAAGGGCACGAACTCGTCCACCTCGCCGTCGGCGTTCTCGCCCATGAGGGGGCGGCCCTCCAGGGGGGAGGGCAGCAGCTCCACGATGATGTCCAGCAGCATGCGGGTGCCCAGGCCGGAGACGGCGGAGCCGCACACAACGGGGAAGAGGGACAGGTCTTTCACGCCCTGGCGCAGACCCTGGATCATCTCGGCGTAGGTGAAGTCCTCACCGGAAAAGTACTTGTCCATCAGCTCCTCGCTGGTCTCAGCCACCGACTCCTTGAGGGCATCGTACAGCTCGTCCAGCACGGGCTTCTTGTCGTCAGGGACGTCGATCTCGATGCGCTCGCCCTTGGGGCCGGCCTCAAAGGCGCGCTTGTGGAGCACGTCGATAAAGCCAATGACCTTCTTGTCCGCGTCCCAGATGGGGGCGGCCACGGGGGCGATATTCTTGCCGAAGCGCTCCCGCAGGGTGTCGAAGGCGGCGTTGTAGTCGGAGTTCTCCTCGTCGGTCTTGGAGATGTAGAGCAGCCGGGGCAGCCTGCGCTGCTCGCACAGCTTCCACGCCTTCTCCGCGCCCACGCTCATGCCCGCCTTGGCGGAGCAGACGATGATGGCGGCGTCGGCGGCCCGCAGAGCCTCGATCACCTCGCCGGCGAAGTCGAACGCGCCCGGCGTGTCCAGCACGTTGATCCGGCACCCCTTGTACTCCAGCGGCGCCACAGCGGTGGAGATGGAGATCTGCCGCTTGGTCTCCTCCGGATCATAGTCGCAGACCGTATTCCCGTCCGCGCCCCGGCCCATCCGGTCGATGGCCCCGGTCATATACAGCAGGCTCTCTGCCAGGGCGGTCTTGCCGTTTCCGCTGTGGCCCAGCAGACAGACGTTGCGGATGTTTTGTACGGAATAGCTCATACTTGTTTCCTCTCCTTACATTTGGAATCGTCTGGGCAGGGCTCCCGAGGGGGACGGAGGACTGCCTGTTGTTCATTATACATTAAATCAACCGGAGATACAACTGAAATTTTAGAAAAATCGCGCAAAATACCCCGCCGCAGTCCGCAGGGGGGAAATTTGCACGCGGGAGAGGGGGAGGGAATGTCCGCCGGGAGACAAGCTTGGGGCCGGAGCCGAGCGGGGAGACAGACTCAATGTGCCG
>USDE01000010.1 GCA_900553345.1 uncultured Collinsella sp. | reverse complement strand
GACGACCAGCTCGGCATGCTGCCGATCTACATCGGCGTCGACGGCGAGGAGAACCAGGGCCTGTGCTCCGGCGGCGAGAACTACTGGTGCGTGAGCTCCCAGGCTTCCGAGGATGCTCAGAAGGCCACCGAGGACTTCATGTACTGGTGCGTCACCGCTGACACCCCGACCAGCATCATCGCCGACAAGATGGGTCTGACCGCTCCGTTCAAGAGCGCCAAGGAGACCACCAACGTCTTCTCGCAGCAGGCCGTTGCCATGGCCAAGGACGGCAAGAAGACCGTCGCTTGGGACTTCGTCTACATCCCCTCTGAGGAGTGGAAGAAGAACCTCAAGCAGGCTCTGATCGCCTACGCTGCCGACAACACCAAGTGGGACGGCGTCAAGAACGCCTTCGTCGATGGCTGGAAGACCGAGAAGGCTGCTTCCGAGTAAGCAGTTGCTGCCCAAGCTATCTGATTAGCGACAGGGGGCGGGCAGACGTAGGTTTGCCCGCCCCCTGCATATTGAAAGGACCCTTCTATGGGCAAAGCACTCAAGCGCTGGTGGCCGCTCTTTATGCTGCCCACGTGCCTGGCGTTTATGATCGGGTTCGTGATCCCTTTTATCCAGGGCTTCTATCTCTCGTTCTGCCAGTTTATTACCATTAACAACGCGCACTTTGTCGGTATCGCGAACTACGTGCGCGCGCTGTCCGATCCGCAGTTTGCCACGTCGTTCTTCTTTACCGTGGCGTTTGCCTTCCTGTCGACGGTGCTCATCAACGTGATCGCCCTGGCAATTGCGCAGGCGCTCACCCGCAAGGCGCTCAAAGGCACCAACATCTTCCGTACGATTTTCTTTATGCCTAACCTGATCGGCGGCATCGTGCTGGGCTACATCTGGCAGATTCTGATCAACTGCCTGCTCTCCAACGTGGGTGCCCAGCTCATTGCCCTTAACTCCGCTGCCGGCTTCTGGGGCCTTATCATCCTGACCCTGTGGCAGCAGGTCGGCTACATGATGATCATCTACATCGCTGGTCTGCAGTCCATTCCGTCCGACTACATCGAGGCCGCCAAGGTCGACGGTGCCACGGCATGGCAGACGTTTTGGAAGGTTAAGATCCCTAACCTGATGCCGACCATCACCATTTGCCTGTTCCTGTCCATCACCAACGGCTTTAAGCTGTTCGACCAGAACCTCGCCCTTACCGGCGGCGCCCCCGCGCACTCCACCGAGATGCTCGCCCTGAACATCTACAACACGTTCTATTCGCGTGCCGGTATCGCATGGCAGGGTATCGGTCAGGCCAAGGCGGTTATCTTCTGCATCCTGGTCGTAGCCATCTCCATGATTCAGCTTAAGGCCACGAGGTCCAAGGAGGTGCAGCAGTAATGAAACGCGATAAGGTTATCAACCGCGCGCTCTCGATTTTCTTTACGATCCTGTCGCTCGCGTGGATCTACCCCGTGTTTATGATTGCGCTCAATTCCTTTAAGAAAGCGACCGCAATCAGCACCACCACGGCATTCGATCTGCTCACGCCCGAGACGTTCAACGGCCTTGCAAACTACGTGCACGCCCTTAACGAGCAGGGCTTTGCCTCGGCATTTATGTACTCGCTCATCATCACGGTCACGTCGGTCGTGCTGATCTTGGTGTGCTGCTCCATGTGCGCTTGGTACGTGGTTCGCGTCAACAGCAAGATCTCGAACTTCTTCTATTACCTGTTCGTGTTCTCGATGGTCGTACCGTTCCAGATGCTCATGTTCACGCTGTCCAATTTGGCGGACCGCATTGGCTTTAACACGCCGTTCAACATCTGCTTTATCTATCTGGGCTTTGGCGCGGGCCTGGCGGTCTTTATGTTCGCCGGCTTTGTAAAGAACATCCCGCTCGAGATCGAGGAGGCGGCCATGATCGACGGCTGCAACCCGGTCCAGGTGTTCTTTAAGATCGTCCTTCCCATCATGAAGCCCACCTATCTTTCGGTCGGCATTCTCGAGACCATGTGGGTCTGGAACGACTATCTGCTGCCCTACCTCACCCTCGACTCCACCAAGTACAAGACCATTCCTATCTTGATCCAGTACTTCCGCGGCGGCTATGGCCACGTCGAGCTCGGCCCCATGATGGCCTGCATCATGATGGTCGTTATCCCCATCGTCATCATGTACATCCTCTGCCAGAAGTACATCATCGACGGCGTGGTGGCAGGTGCCGTCAAGGGCTGATGCCGTAACTGTTTTGCAAGTTTCTGCGGCGCCCCTCAGCGCGGCGCCGCACATCGAAAGGTAAAGACATGGCCGAGATCGTTCTCAAACATGTTCAGAAGGTGTATCCCAACACCGAGTCCAAAAAGAAGGGCTTCTTTGGCAAAAAGAAGAAGACCGAGGAGAAGAAGCATAACCTTAAGGTTACCGAGGATGGCGTGCTCGCTGTAGAGGACTTCAACCTCACCGTTCACGACCAGGAGTTCGTCGTCCTCGTTGGCCCGTCTGGCTGCGGTAAGTCCACGACGATGCGCATGGTTGCCGGCCTGGAGGACATTACCTCGGGCGACGTGCTCATCGACGGCAAGCGCGTCAACGACGTGGCGCCCAAGGACCGCGACATCGCCATGGTGTTCCAGAGCTACGCTCTGTACCCCAACATGACGGTGTACGAGAACATGGCGTTTACGCTTGAGCTCAAGAAGGTCCCCAAGGACGAGATCGACCGTAAGGTTCGCTCCGCTGCCGAGATCTTGGGTATCACCGAGTACCTCGACCGTAAGCCCAAGGCGCTTTCGGGCGGCCAGCGTCAGCGTGTCGCTATCGGCCGCGCCATCGTGCGTGATCCTAAGGTCTTCCTGATGGACGAGCCGCTGTCCAACCTGGACGCCAAGCTGCGTAACCAGATGCGTGCCGAGCTCATCAAGCTGCGCCACGAGATCAAGGGCACGTTCATCTACGTCACCCACGACCAGACCGAGGCCATGACCCTCGGCGATCGCATTGTGGTCATGAAGGACGGCGTCGTCCAGCAGATCGCCACCCCGCAGGAGGTCTTCAACCATCCCGCGAACATCTTCGTTGCCGGCTTTATCGGCGTGCCGCAGATGAACTTCTTCGATGCCCAGCTGGCGCGCTCGGGCAACGGCTTCACCGTCAAGACCGAGGATATGAACGTGGCGCTCGCCCCCGAGACCTGCTCTCAGCTTGCTCTCAACTGGGACGGCGGCGACGTGAAGGAGATTACGGCCGGCGTGCGCCCCGAGCAGATTCTGCTTGCCGACAAGGGCGAGGAGGGTGCGCTCCAGGGTACCGTCGAGGTGACCGAGCTCATGGGTTCGACCGAGCATGTCCACGTGACCGCTCCCGATGGCCAGTTCGTCCTGATCATTCCCGTTGTCGACCTTGAGGCCAAGGGTGCGCTCAAGGCGGGCGACTCCATCTGGTTCAAGTTCGAGAAGAACGCGACCCATCTCTTCGATAAGGTGTCTGGCAAGAACCTTATCTAGGCCCGGTGCATCCAGGCCCTCCCTTTGGGCGACTGCGGTATTGCCATCCTTTTGCCGCGGTCACATATAAGACTCCCCTCCCGTCCACTGGGCGAGAGGGGAGCCTTTCTTTGTGTTGGGACCGTTCGTCTGTCAGTTTGTCTCAATCTGTAACAGGAGGAGGGCCAAATTGGGTCTAGATGTTACAGATTGAGACAGCATCGAGCTGCCTATCCTTTCATCTCGATCTGTAACACGGGAGGCTGATTTCGGCAGCTACCTGTTACAGAACGAGATTGTTTGGTCGAGACAAATCACGGGCCGGCGTATCGGCACAAAAAGCGGAGCCGCGTTGCCGCGACTCCGCTTTCAAGAGGATGGGTAAAGGAAACGAAATTAGCTCAGGTGCCAAATCTCGTCGTTGTACTGGGAGATCGTGCGGTCAGACGAGAAGGTGCCGGCGTTGGCGATGTTGATCAGCGCCTTGCGCATCCAAGCGTCCTGGTCCTCGTAGTCTGCCAGCACGCGCTCCTTGGTCTGGATGTACTCCTCAATGTCGAGCAGGGCCATAAACCAGTCCTTGCCTTTGATGTCGTCGTGCAGACGCTGCAGGCGCTCGGCGTTGCCGGTCGCCATAAAGGCGGGGTTGGTGATGAAGTCCACCAGCAGCTTGATGCCGGGCTTGCGATAGAGCGCGCCGGCGTTATAGCTGCCATTGGCGTAGAGCTGCTCGACCTGCTTGGAAGAGGCACCAAAGGTGTAGATGTTCTCGTCGCCCACGAGCTCGGCAATCTCCACGTTGGCGCCGTCGAGTGTGCACAGGGTCAAAGCGCCGTTGAGCATGAACTTCATGTTAGAGGTGCCGCTCGCCTCCTTGGAGGCCAGGCTGATCTGCTCGGAGATGTCGGCAGCGGGAATCACGCGCTCGGCGGCGGTGACGTTGTAGTTCTCGATCATGACGACCTGCAGGTAGGGGGCCACGTCGGGGTCGTTGGCGATCCACTGGGAAAGCGTCAGGATTAGGTGGATGATATCCTGGGCGATGGTATAGGCAGGTGCCGCCTTGCCGCCAAAGATGATGGTGACGGGGTGCTCGGGCTTGTTACCGTTCTTGATGTCGAGGTACTTCCAGATGATGTAGAGCGCGAGCATCTGCTGGCGCTTGTACTCGTGGATGCGCTTGACCTGGACGTCGATGATGGCGTTGGATGGAATCGTCACGCCCTGCTCGAGCGCCATGAACTGGCGCATGATGGTCTTGGCCTCGGCCTTGGTGGCGGCCAGGCGCTCAAGAACATCCTTGTCGTTAGCGAATTCGGCGAGCTTGCTCAGGTCGCCGGTGCTGCGCCAATCGGTGCCGATCACATCGTCGAGCAGGCTGGCAAGCGCAGGGTTGGCTCCCTGGATCCAACGGCGGAAGGTGATGCCGTTGGTCTTGTTGGAGAACTTCTCGGGATAGATCTCGTAGAACGGGTGAAGCTCGGTGTCCTCCAGAATCTTGGTGTGGAGTGCGGCGACGCCATTAATGGAGAAGCCAAAGTGGATGTCCATGTGGGCCATGTGGACGGTGTCGTGCTCGTCGATGATGGCGACGCGCGGGTCGTCGTGCTCGGCCTTGGCAACCTCGTCGAGCTTGACGATGATGTCGGCGATGGCGGGCGAGACCTTCTGCAGGCTGGCGAGCGGCCACTTCTCGAGCGCCTCGGCAAGGATCGTGTGGTTGGTGTAGGCGACCATGGAGCGCACGATGGTAACGGCCTCGTCAAACTCGATGTCGTGCTCGGTGGTGAGCAGGCGGATGAGCTCGGGAATGACCATGGTGGGGTGCGTGTCGTTGATCTGGACCACGGCGTAGTCGGCCAGATCGTGCAGGTTGCTGCCGCGCTCGACGGCCTCATCGATCAGGAGCTGGGCGGCGTTGCTCACCATGAAGTACTCCTGGTAGATGCGAAGCAGGCGGCCCTGCTCATCGGAATCATCCGGATAGAGGAACAAGGTGAGGTTCTTGGCGATCTTCGTCTTGTCGAAGTCGATGGAGCTGCCGGGGACCAGGCCGTCGTCGACACTTGCCAGGTCGAACAGACGCAGGCGGTTCTTGGTGGGCTGGTCGTAACCGGGCACATCGATGTTGACGAGCTTGGAGGTAACGGCAAAATCGCCAAACTCGACGGTGTAGGAGCGGTCGTCATCGATCAGGATGTCCTGCTCGCTAAGCCACTCATCGGGGACGGCCTTTTGCTGGTTGTCGGTAAAACGCTGACGGAACAGACCGTAATGGTAATTGAGGCCCACACCGTCGCCGGTAAGGCCCAGCGTGGCAATGGAATCCAGGAAGCACGCGGCCAGACGGCCCAGGCCGCCGTTGCCCAGCGACGGTTCGACCTCAAACTCCTCAATCTTGTTGAGGTCGTGGCCGGCAGCGGTGAGCTGGTCTTTAACCTCGGCATAGATGCCAAGGTCGATCATGTTGTTGATCAGCAGTTTTCCAATCAAAAACTCAGCAGAGATGTAGTAGAGCTTTTTCTTGCCATTGTTGAGTGGGCAGGCAGCAGAGCGCTCCTGCACGAGCTTGACCAGCAGTTTGTAAATGCGGCGGTCATCGAGTTGCTCGAGCGAAGTTCCAAAGGACTGCTCGGCAAGATCCGCAAGATTGATACAGGGCATGTTTCCTCCTGTGGCGAGTTGACGACATGTCAGAAATTCAAAACAAGCCCGCGCGAGGGGATTGGAGTGGCCTCGCGCGGGAAAAGCGGTCGCGTCCGCACGGTGGGGTGGGGTCGGGCGCGGTGGCTCCTATTGAGGAAGCTCGATTTCGGCTTCCGATGGGATGCGGAAGTAGGTCTCGGTCCAGCCGGTGAGCTTGTGCTCGAGCTCGCGGGTGATGGCGCCATCGAGCATGCGCCAGGTCCAGTTTCCGCCCAGGGTGGCGGGGGTGTTAATGCGCGCCTCGTTGCCCAGATTGAGCAGGTCCTGCATGGTGTAGATGCAGGTATCGCTCACGCTGGCGGCGATGGTGCGATTGAGTGCATCTGCCATGGGTTCGCCGGTCTGCTGATGGGTGTACAGGGCTGCCTGCTCGCGCTGACGCGGGGTGGCCGTTCCCTCAAACCAACCGCGCGCCGTTTCGTTGTCGTGGGTGCCCACATAGGCGACGGTGTTGGCGATGTAGTTATGCGGCAGGTAGTACGAGTTGGTGCCCTCAAAGGCAAACTGCAGGATCTTCATGCCGGGGAAGCCCGAGTTGTCGCGCATGTCGATGACGCCGGGGGTGAGGAAGCCCAGGTCCTCGGCGATGATGGGCAGCGTGCCGAGCTTTTCCTCGAGTGTCTTGAAGAACTTGAGGCCGGGACCCTGCGTCCATGTACCATATGACGAATCGGGAGAGGAGAACGGCACCTCCCAAAATGCCTCGAAACCGCGGAAGTGGTCCAGACGGATGATGTCGTACATGTCGAGGGCGGCTCGGATGCGGCCTTCCCACCAGGAGAAGCCGTCTGCTTCCATAGCATCCCAGTCATAGATGGGGTTGCCCCAGTACTGGCCGGTGGCCGAGAACTGGTCGGGCGGCGTGCCGGCGACGCTCACGGGATTGCCGGCGGCGTCGATCTTAAAGAGCTCGGGCGTGGCCCACATCTCGACGGAGTCGCGCGAGACGTAGATGGGCAGGTCGCCGATGATCAGGATGTCGTGCTCGTTGGCATAGGCCTTGAGGCGGCCCCACTGGCGATCGAAGAAGTACTGCGTCATCTGGTGGTAGAGCATGCGCTCGGGATGGGCGGCGCAGACCTTGCTGGATGCCTCGCCGCGGCGGCGGAGCTCCTCGGGCCACTCCCAAAAGGCCTTGAGCCCGCACTCCTCTTTCACGGTCATAAACTCGCAGTAGGGAATGAGCCAGCCCTCGTTTGCCTGGATAAAGTCGTCGAAATCGGCCGGTTTATCCGCGGCGAAGCGCTCGGCGGCACGGTCGAGGATTTGGCGGCGGCCAGCAAAGATGGCGCCGTAGTCGACGTTGCTGGGGTCGGAGCCCAGGTACACGCCGTCGATATCGTGCTGCTCCAGATAGCCGGCCTCGATAAGCTCGGCAAAGTCAATGAAGTTAGGGTTGCCCGCGCGGGCCGAGAACGACTGATAGGGCGAATCGCCATAGCTGGTCGTCGTAAGGGGCAGAATCTGCCAGTAATGTTGTTTGCACGAGGCGAGAAAATCGACGAAGTCGTAGGCATTCCAGCCAAAGCCGCCGATTCCGTATGGTCCGGGCAGAGATGAGACGGGCATGAGGACGCCGCTTGCACGCTCCATGAATGCGCTCACCAACCTTCTTGTTGTGGGGTCGGCCTGCCGATGGGTGTGCAGTCCGCCTCCGATGTTCTGATTCGATATGCCTATTGTAAAACATGTTGTTTAAACATGTACAGGCAAGATAAAAAAGTTGGTCGATTTTCGGCGAATGGTTACATGCCATGAAAAAGCCCCGACCTCACATTGTGAGATCGGGGCAAGAGCGGTATGTAGGTTTTTGCTACTCGGCGTCGGCGAAGCCGTTGGGGTTGTGGCTCTGCCAGTTCCAGCTATCGCGGCACATGTCCGCGATGTCGTACTGGGCCTTCCAGCCCATCATGCGCTCGGCCTTGGAGGCATCGCACCAGTTGGCAGCGATGTCGCCGGCGCGGCGCTCGCGGATCACGTAGGGCAGCTCCTTGCCGCAGGCCTTGGAGAAGGCGGCGACGACCTCGAGCACCGAGGTGCCGGTGCCAGTGCCCAGGTTGAAGATCTCAACGCCGGTCTTGCCGTTCATCCAGTTGAGGGCGGCAACGTGGCCCGAGGCCAGGTCGCAAACGTGGATATAGTCGCGCACGCCCGTGCCGTCGGGAGTGGGGTAGTCATTGCCAAAGACCTGAACGGCCTCGAGCTTGCCCACGGCAACCTGCGCGACATAGGGCACCAGGTTGTTGGGGATACCCTTGGGGTCCTCGCCGATCAGGCCCGACGGATGGGCGCCGATGGGATTGAAGTAGCGGAGCAGTACGACGTCCCACTCGGGGTCGGCGGTGTGAACGTCCATAAGGATCTGCTCGATCATCCACTTGGTCCAGCCATAGGGGTTGGTCGCGGGCTTCTTGGGGTCTTCCTCGGTGACAGGCGGGTTGTCCGGATCGCCGTAGACGGTCGAGGAGCTCGAGAAGATGATGGACTTGCAGCCATGGTTGCGCATGACGTCGATGAGCACCAGGGTGTTTTCGATGTTGTTGTGGTAGTACTCGACGGGCTTGCTCACCGACTCGCCGACGGCCTTAAAGCCGGCGAAGTGGATGACGCGGTCGATCTGATGGGTGTCGAAGATCTTGTTCATGGCCTCGCGGTCGAGCACGTTGGCCTCGTAGAAGGTGAGGTTCTTGGCAGCCTCTTCGCCCACGATGGTCTTGACGCGGTCGACGGCGACGGCGCTGGAGTTGGAAAGGTCATCGACGATGACGACCTGGTAGCCGCCCTCGAGCAGCTGAACGACGGTGTGCGAGCCGATAAAGCCGGCGCCACCGGTTACGAGGACGCAGGTGTCTTTGGGGTCGAGTGCTTTGGACATGTAGTCTCCTATCGAATCAGGAACACTTCTTCAGGGGAGTATAGCGCAGGCAGGGGCACCCAAAACGTGCAGGGCAGGAAAAGCAGATGAACATGCTAACGTACCCATGGAAATGTTTGGCGTGGGCATACCCTCGACCTTGACGTTTGCATACGAGCCGCCGACCATACGGTTTGCTGCCGTTCGTGGAAATCGTTGGGATGCGCCGGATGTACGCTAATATGTATGAGTTGAGCGACATATAAATAAACATGTAACGGAGTAGATATGTCACCAAACAGCGATTCCATCCTTTCCCAGGAGCTTTCGCGTCGCACTGTCCTCAAGGCCCTGTTCGGCGCAGCTTCTGCAGCCGTTCTTTTTGGTCTGCCCGCTCGCGCCCATGCTGCGGAGGCCACCAAGGAAACCACCGACAAGCTCAATGCGGCCCAGGCTCAACTTGACGAGGTCCAGGCCCAGCTCGACAGCATCGCAAATGAATACGCGGCGCTGGCCAACAAGAACGCCCAGACCCTCAACGATATCGAGGGCGTACAGGGCCAGATTGACAGCACGCAGGCGCAGATTGACGAAAAGAAGGCCGAGCTCAAAAAGAAGCGCGGCGACCTTTCCGATCGCGTGGCGGCAAGCTACAAGTCGGGCGGTACCAATATCCTGTCGTTGCTGCTCGCTTCTGGCTCGTTTGAGGAGCTCGTCGCCAACGCGCATTACGTCGAGAAGATCAACAAGAGCGACCGTGACGCCATCGAGGACATCCAGACCATCCAGAAAGAGCTCGATACGCAGAAGTCCGAGCTCGAGTCGCAAAAAGCAGACTTGGAGAAGCTCAAGGACCAGCAGACTGCTCAGATGCAGGACATGCAGGCCAAGCAGCAGGAGGTCCAGACGGTTCTGAACGGCCTCTCCGACGATGTCAAGGAGCTCATGGCCCAGCGCGATTCCGAGATTCTTGCTGCCGCTCAGGCCGAGGAGGCTGCCAAGAAGGCTGCCGCTGCTGCCGCAAACAAGAACAATTCCTACTCGGGTGGTTCAAGCTCGGGTGGAGGATCGTATGCGCCCGGAACTCCGCAGCAGAATGCCGGCTCGGGCAAGCAGCAGGCCGTCGTCAACGCATGCTACTCCACGCCTTCGCCTGGCCTGAACTGGTGCGCCGCCTGGGTCACCAACGTGTTCCGCAACGCCGGCGTGGGCTACTTTGGCGGCAACGCGTGCGACATGTTTAACGCCTGGTGCTACAGCTCCGATCGTTCGGCGCTGCAGGTGGGCATGATCGTGGCCGACTCGTCGCACAGTGGCACCGGTACGCCGGGTCTGCTGTACGGACACGTGGGCATCTATGTTGGCGGCGGCATCGTTATGAGCAACGAGGGCGCCATTACGTCGAGATCGCTTGACTCGTTCATTGGGTTCTACGGCACTGGCTCTGGCGTGCGTTGGGGCTGGCTCGGCGGTATTGCGCTGTCGTAAAGCCGACCGGGCCGCGTGCCCGCCCACAATATATTTGATTGCCTGCTCGGGCAGTCCTGCGCAAGACGAAGGCCACATTAAGTGGCCTTCTCTGCGTGCGGAACTCGCGACCAACCTTATGCCTCGCCCGCAGCCCCGGACCTTCCGGGTTCAAAGCGCGATACACCGGACTGGTTGTCTGATATAAAGATGGCGAAGGCCCCTTTCGGGGCCTTCTTTTTAAATAAAATTATCGACTCCGTGGACTTCGGTTTTGGAATTTGGAGCCGACGGCTCATCAAAGTGGAAAATGAAATATAACCTAGCTGCAATAATCGCCTTGTTGCGAACTCGAACTGATCATGTAGATCTAAAATAGTCGCAATATACAATTGTCGTGTGGTGCGTTGGGTCGGAGCTGCTGCGGGTCCTAGATGGATTGCGGTCTTGCGCCCCGATGTTCAAACAGGTTTCTCTCTAGACGGGAAGTTGCTCATGGACACCATATATGACGGAGACGACTGGGTCGATCATTATAGTTGGCGCCTGGTCGGCTCGGATGACAATGGGGATGTGGTGTTTGACGGACTATGTCCAAAGCATCTCCATCCTTTTGTCTCGTCGTTAATTGAGAGTTCCGCTCGTGTTGCCCCCTACAGCTCGGCGTCGCTTCATGATACGGACGTTTTGAAGACCATAAAGGAATCAATTGACGAGGGCACGATGAGTAGCTTGCTGTTTTCTCGCCTTGTGGGGCTAGATGAGATTGGCTCGAAACGACTGCTTGCGGGCGAAAAGGTGGAACTCACTTATCGGTCGATGATTTCAATCCTGCGGATGGCCGATGTTCTTCGCAAATAAATGAAAACGGGACAAGTGAGCTACGTCACTTGTCCCGTTATTAATTAAAGTGGACCGCGGCGAGCGGGCTATAAAAATTCGCCGACTCGGTGGACTTCGGGTTCTAGGTCTACGTCGAACTGCTCTTTGACTTTGGCTTGGATGTCGCGGATGAGTTCGTCGACGTCGGCGGCGGTGGCGTGGTCGGCGTTGACGATGAAGCCGCAGTGTTTTTCGCTCACCTGCGCGCCGCCGACAGCATGGCCGCGCAGGCCGGCATCCATGATGAGCTTGCCGGCAAAGTAGCCCTCGGGGCGCTTGAAGGTGGAGCCGGCGCTCGGCATGTCGAGCGGCTGCTTGTCCTCGCGGCGCTGGCGGTAGTCGTCCATGTCGGCCTTGATCATCGCGGCGTTGCCCGGGGCGAGGTTAAAGGTGGCAGAGAGCACGATAAAGCCGTCGTCGGCGATGCGGCTCTTGCGATAGCCCAGGTTAAGCTCGTCGACATCGAACTCAATGATATTGCCGCTGCCGCGGGTGCCGTCGTCGAGCACGCGGGCGGGCTTATAGACGCGCACAGACTCCAAAACATCGGCCATACAGGCGCCGTAGGCACCGGCGTTCATATAGCAGGCACCGCCGACCGAGCCGGGGATGCCCGAGAGGGGCTCCATGCCGGTGAGGCAGGCTTCGGCGGCAGCCGCGGCGACATCGGAAAGCAAGGCACCGGCTGCTGCCGTAACATGCGTGCCGTCGACGGTGATGTTAGAGAGGCCTTTGCCCAGTGCCACGACGACACCGCGGATGCCCTTGTCACCGACGAGTAAGTCGGAGCCGTTGCCCACGATGGTGAGCGGCAGATCGCAGCGGTAGCAGGTGTCAAGCGTGGCGACGAGTCCCTGCTCGGTATCGGGCGTGACAAAGACGTCGGCCGGGCCGCCGATCTTAAACGTGGTGTGCTCGCGCATGGGCTCGCTCATGAGCACGTTGTCCTCGCCGGCAACGCCAGCGAGCGCGCAGAGCAGGTCCTCGTTAAAAAAGTCGTTCTCGTGCATACGGATATCCGCCTTTTGGTGGTTGTTGTCATCAATCGATTGCAATATACCCCACCCAGGCGGATTTGGTGCGCTGGCGGCGATAAAACAGCCGTCTACCGGATTGGTAAAGTGTTTATCATCAAGGTAGAGGGACGGTCGCTATACTTTCAAGAGATTGCGCGAATACTCGGAAGGAGCGAGATGGGCAACAAAGTTACTCTCAAGCAGATTGCCCAGGAGGTGGGGCTTTCCCCCTCGTCGGTCTCGCTTGTCCTTAACAATCGGCCTTGTCGCATCTCGGAAGAAAACCGCAAGCTCATCAAGGAGGTTGCGGCGCGCAACCATTATGTTCCTAACCAGATCGCGCGCAGCCTGGTCATGCGCGAGTCGCGCACGCTTGGCCTTATCGTCCCTAACATCGAGAGCCGCTTTTTTGCCTCGCTCGCCGGCAGCTTGGAAAAGCGCTGCCGCGAGGACGGCTACGCGCTCTTTATTACCAGCTCGGGTGGAAGTGCCGAGGACGATCTTGAGCTGCTGCGCCAGTTGGTGACGCGCGGCGTCGACGGTGTCTTTCTGGTGGTGGGCGATGAGTTCTCCGACGACCGCGCCCTGCGCGAGGAAGTGAGCCATCTGCCTATCCCTGCCGTGATGGTCGACCGCGCCATTGAGGGCCTCGAGTGCGACAAGGTGATGTTCGACCACGAGATGGGTGGCTACATGGCCACCCGCTATCTGATCGAGCAAGGCCACCGTCGCATCGCCTGTCTGGTTAACGCGCGTCGCTCCAATACGGGTCGCAAACGACTCGCCGGTTACGAACGCGCGCTGCGCGAGGTGGGGCTGCCCATCGACGCGCGCCTGGAGTTTGAGAGCGAATATTACATCCCGAGTGCCTATGAGGCCTCGGAGGCGGTGCTTGCAACCGATGCCACCGCCGTGTTCGCAAGCTCGGATAACATTGCCCTCGGCTTGCTCAAGCGCTTGCACGAGATGGGGAAGAGCATCCCGGGCGACATCTCGGTGGTGAGTTACGACAACTCGGCGGCCGACGTTCTCTTTGAGCCGGCGCTGACCGCGATTGAGCAGGATCCTGGTGTCCTCGCGGAGCATGCTTTTGGCTGCATGTCCAAGCGTCTTGCCGGTAGGGGCGGTAGACGTGCCGAAGAGGTCGTTCTGGAGCCGGCGCTTATCGTGAAGGGCAGCGTGCTTGACCTTACCGAATATAGCTAAGCGCACTTGTTTGTTTGCATAGATTGCATGCGGAGTGTCCGCTATTTGCCGGCGGGGCCGAGGTGCCTGCTTTGTTTTGAGAAGTTCGCGAAGCCCACTTCTCAAAACAAAGCAGGCACCCCGGCCCTCGTCCGTAAACTCTTCCGCTGAGCGAGCCATAGGCGCCGCGCACCGATGTGATAAAGCGGCGGCTTGAAATTGATGCTATATTCAGCTTGAGTTGTTTAATGCTAGTACGGGAGGCTGATATGGGTCTGTTCAAGAAGAAAAACCCGCAGGATGCCTTTGATCCCGATGTGTTTACCATCACGGATACGATTTTGGACCCGCCGCGGTTTACGTTTTTGCCGGCTATCTACCAGGATGCCACGCGTCGCAAGTGGGCCGTGCATCAGCGCGGCGGCGAGCCGAAGATTTTTGACTATGCGGACGTGTTGCAGTGCGAAGTAGCCGAGGCGGGCGATCCGGAGGCCGAGGAAGTGGTCTCAAAACAGGAATTTGCCCAGCGTATCCTGGCAAATCCCGCTAAGGCGGCAAAAATGAATGCCGCCAAGCGTAATATGTGTCTTGGTATGGGCGTTGTTGTGGCGGTTCAGACGGGAAAAGACGAGGTTTCCAAATTAGAGATTCCCGTTATGACCGACGAAGTTAAACGCGATTCAAGTCTATATAAGTCGTATCGGAATGTCGCCGAGAAGATCAAGGCCGAATTTGATGCCATGGGAGGGCTGGCCTAATTTTGGCGGCATACGTTTCTGAATGAGGAGTCTGTGCAATGGCAGGCGAATCTTATGCAATTCCCCCCAAAGATCGTGCTGTTGAGGGAATTCTTTGGTATATCCAGCACCATCAGCTTGCCGGCGGTGATCGCCTACCGGCCGAGCGCGTGCTGTGCGAAGAGATTGGCGTTTCGCGTACGGCGTTGCGCGCCGGTATCACGCGGCTCATCTCTTGTGGAACGCTCGAGAGCCGTCGCGGATCGGGTACGTATGTGTGTCCTCCCAAGCCGCTGAACATCTTCCAGGAAACGTATAACTTTTCCGATGCTGTGCGGACTGCCGGCCTGCACCCCTCTTCTCGTCTGGTTTCCACCGGGACCATCGAGGCGGATGAGGCGCTTGCCGACAAGCTTGGGGTGGCTGTAGGCGCTCCTTTGCTTCGCATGCAGCGCGTTCGACTTATTGAGGGCGAGCCGGCGTCAATCGAGACGGCTCACGTTAACCTGTCCCTGTGCCCATCGCTTATCGAGCACGATTTTGAGTGCGAGAGCCTTTACGATGTCTTGCTCAAAGAAGGTGGCGTGCGTGTTGAGCATGGACGTGAGCATATCTCCATCTCGCGTTTGAACGCCGAAGAGGCCGAGCTGCTCCAGCAAGAAGAGGGAACGCCGGTGTTCTATGAGAGCACGATCGAATTGGATAAGGACATGCGTTTTGTGGAGCATTGCAAATCGGTGATTTTGCCCACAAAGTTCCGCTTTGCCGATAACGGCGAAGAGAACGGCATGAGGAGCGTGGCAGGTGAACAATGGCTGAAACAGTAGATGCCACCCCGGTCTATATGCGCATTCGACGCCGCATCGAGGAGCGTATCGAGCGCGGTATATATCCCACGGGTTCCATGATTCCGTCCGAAAAAGACCTCGCCGAGGAATTTGGTACGACACGCTTGACCATCCGAAGCGCTGTCGATGAGCTGGTTCGGCGCGGGCAGATTCGCCGTGTTCGGGGAAAAGGTGCCTTTGTGGCACAGAAAGTACCTGCTTTTTTTGAACGTACGGGCGGTTTCCGTGAATCGGTCCGTGCTTCGGGCGGCGAGCCGTCCGTCCGTATTCTCGCGCGTTCCAAGCGTTATGCGGGGCCATACTACGCCGACCTGTTTGGCATCGCCGAGGACGACCTGCTCTATTCCATTCGACGCCTGAACTGCATAAACGGTAGCCCCGTATCGATTGAGACGGCGCTGATTCCCTGCCTTCTGTTTCCCACAATCGAAGATATTGACGTGTCAGTCTTCAGCTTGTACGAGACCTATGAGATGCTGGGCCGAAAGCCAGTTATGGCACAGGAAAAGCTCGATATCGAAGCGCTGGGCGCACGAGATGCCGGCCTGCTTGGACTGGAGCAGGGCGATCTTGCCTTGACGCTGGAGTGCGTAAGCTTCGATGCGAGCGGCCAGGCGATCGAGTACGTCAAGTCGTTTAACCGCGGTGATGCGGGTGGATATACCTATACGTACTAGCTGGTTTTTTTGCATAACGGGCTGAAAAGCTGACGGAATTTTGATTCGTTGTGCAGACTACATATACAACCTTACAGGGCTCAAAATCGACCGTTCGCCGAAGGGAATAAATTAATCGACAAAGAGGTATCAAAAAGCCGTATCCTGTAACTGTGATTGGTGTCAAATACTAATGATTTGTTTCGAGGTGAGACGATGAAGATGCTCGATTACGTTCAGCTTGCCCATGTGCGTATGGGGGAGAACCTCGAGCGTTCGTCTGAGCTGGTAGCGCAGCTCGTTGATATTTTCCAGTCCGGTTCTTTTGACGCACTGCGCGTCGTTGCTTCGGGTTCGTCGCGCCATGCCGCCGATTGCACCCGCGATTACCTGCAAGATGCGCTGCAGATGCAGGTGTCCGTTGTGACGCCCGAGGCCTTCGTCGATTTTGAACACACCTATCCGCAGCATGCGCTCAACATCGCCGTCTCGCAGAGTGGCTATTCGACCAATACGATTGCGGCGCTCGATTACATGCGCGCACACGATATGGCTGCAGTTGCGCTCACGGCAAACGTCGAGGCGCCCATCAAGGAGCACACTGACATCGTTCTTGACTACGGTGTGGGCGTCGAGTCGGTGGACTTTGTGACTCTGGGCGTTGAGGTTCTCGTTGAGTACCTGGTGCTCTTTGGTATTTACGGCGGTCAGGCGCGCGGAACGATTGACGCCAAGGGCGTTGCCCAGCGTCTTGACGACCTGCGCGAGGCTATCCATGCCAATGCCGTGATGTGCAAGACCGCCGAGGCATATGTCCAAGACCACATGCTCGAGCTTTCTGAGCACACGCCCGCCATGGTCGTCGGCAACGGCCCCAACTACGGCGTTGCCGAGGAGGCGGCGCTCAAGCTGAGCGAGACCATCAAGATTCCTGCCATGCATCACGAGGGCGAGGAGTTCGTTCACGGTCCCGAGATGCAGATCGTTCCGGGCTATCTGGTGTTTATCGTCGACGATCCGCAGGGGTCGGAGCGTCTTGCGAATATCGCCGATGCGCTATCGAACGTTACGACAAAAACGGTGCTGCTCACGGCCCATCCCAGGGGTAAGGCTCACGAGGTTGCGGTGCCTCAGGTGGCTCCGCTGCTCAGCGCAATTCCCAATTTGGTGTTCTTCCAGACGATTGCGGCAATGATTGCCGAGCGTCTGAAGTCATGGGACGTGCACCCGTATCTTGATGCCGTCTCCAAGCAAATGGAGGTCAAGGCAGAGGGCTACGAAGAATCAGTCAATGCGCTTAAGGCCAAAGCGGCCGAGTGTTACGGAATGTAAGCGGGTTTGATGCCCGTTGGCATGGGGGATGTGAAGACAACCCCAGAAAGGAGAGACAAATGAAGGAAACCGAGAAGATCGAGATCATGCATTTCGACCAGGAGGGCTACCTCGAGGACGGCAAGGCGCTCTACGAGACCGGCAAGAAGATGACCGCGCTTGCCGACAAGGTCGCCGACGAGGGCTACGACGCTGTGTTCCTGATGGGTGTCGGCGGCACCTGGGACGAGCTCATGCAGCTCGAGTACCTCATGAACAAG
>USDE01000009.1 GCA_900553345.1 uncultured Collinsella sp. | reverse complement strand
AAGAAGGAGTAACATCGGGACTTGCAGCGACGGACCTCAGGACACTCTTACACCACGTCTGCGCGCGCGACCGAGATAATAAACGAATGTGGAATATCTTGGCGCCAAGCGGGCTGTGCGGAACTCAAAAAGGGCTCGTGGGGCGGAAATACGCTGCTACTAAATTGGTAGCAGTACTCATATTTGCCGTTTTTTGCACACGGCACCCTGAGACGGGTGCCCCGGGGCTCCCCGTGGGGGAGCTCCGGGCTTCATGGGGGCACGAATGGTCCGCCCCGACCTGCGAAATCTGTGCTCGCGATGCGAATAACGTCCCTAACCTTAAACTATAGCTTGAACTTAGCTATAATGCGCTACGTTCCTGCCAGGCTGTGGTTGCGGACGGACGAAATGCCCATCCTAGTCCAAGACAGACGCGGTCAAAGGGATCCACGTAAGCGACCGCGTGCGCGCGGCGCGATCATGGCGCGTCCTAGATGTAAGCCGCACCGTCCGTTCTACTTTCTTTGGGGCAATACCGCCTCGCGGGCGAGCGGGCCAGTCGTGAAGGTGGCTGCGGCCTCCCGAGCAAACGCCCCGGTGCGCAAGTGTGGGGTCAAATACCAGGTCAGCTGGTGGGAACAACCCGATATTCCGTGCGGGGCACGGATCGTATACGACACAGAAGGCAGGGTAGTGGACATGGTGAGGGGCAGCTTGATGCATGCGGCTCGGTTAGGTGCTGGGGCCGCGGCGGTCATTGCCGTTTTGGGCCTGAGCGGATGCGCGTTCAATCCACTGTCCACGTTCACGACGCCCACGATCGACCAGATCGAGCGCGAGACCGTTACCCCCACGGTATCGGACAATGCCCTGGTCACGCCGGGAACCCTGACGGTCGCCCTCGATACTTCCGATGCCCCGCAAGCCATGCAGGATGCCGACGGAAACCTCACGGGCTATGCGGTCGATGCCGCTCGTGCCCTCGCGTGCCGCATGGGTCTCAAGGTTGCTTTTGTCGATGCGTCCTCGGCCGATTCCGCGCTCAGCGATAAAAAGGCCGACATCTTTATTGGCGACATCAAGTCTGCGGGCGGCGACATCAGCTCGCTTGGCACCTGTCTGTACGATGCTGCCGCCGTGTTCGGCAAGACCAGCGACGGAGAGTCCCCGAGTGTCTCAACCGACACACTCAACACTGCTACCTTGGGCGTTCAGACTTCCTCGGCCTCGCAGGAAGCGCTTGCCAAGCAGAGCATCACGGCCAACCAAAAGACCTTCTCCAACATCAACGAGTGCTTCGAGGCACTCGAGTCGGGCGAGGTCGATTACGTGATCTGTGATTCCACGGCCGGTGGTTACCTCGCGCGCCTGATGAGTCAGATCTCCTATGTCGGTACGCTCGAGGCGCCCTCCACGCTTGGCGTCGCAGGCCTAAGCTCTAACGATGAGCTGTGCCGTGCCGCGAGCGATGCCCTCGATGGCATCACGGTCGATGGCACGCTCGAGGCAGTCCACTGCGTCTGGTACGGACAGATGCCCTATGACCTTACCGCCAAGACCGTTTCGGGGGCCAATGTGCAGGCATCCGACTCCACGTCCAACGAGACCGAGTCCTCCGATGACGACGCCTCTGATAACAACGGCGACAGCCCGTCGTCTAGCCAGGAGGGCACCATCACCGACGATGACATCAACAAGCTCAATAGCTAGTTATTGGTAGGGGTGGCGCCTGCCATACATTGAACGAGGCACTTCTTCACGGTTTCAACACGCATGGCCGGGTCTCCCAAATAGGGGAGCCCGGCTTTTCTATTTTGGTAAAACTAGCAGGTCAAAGCTAATTTCCAGGAGAAAAATTAACTCCGTCGACGCCTTCCTATAGCGCACTTTGCCACGGAAAAGTGCGAGACTTCGGTATGCGGTATCAAGCAGTCGTTATTCGGGTCTTTGGGAATTCGCGTGATTAAATGCACGGCAATGGGTACATAGCCAGTACAGTAAGTCCCCGAGGCAGATTGGAGCCACGTATGGATATCAAGGTTTCTGGACGCAAGACGACGGTAACCGATGCTCTGCGTGCGCATGTGGATGAGAAAATCGGCGAGGCGCTCAAGGTTTTCGACATCGAGCCCATGACAGTCGACGTCGTGCTTCGTTATGAGAAGAACCCCTCGAACCCCAACCCGGCAATCGTCGAGGTCACGGCTCGTGCCCGCGGTTCGGTGATTCGCGTTGCCGAGCACGGCGCAGATATGTATGCTGCCATCGACCTCTCCGCCGATAAGGTCACCCGCCAGCTGCGCAAGTTCAAGACCAAGGTCGTGGACAACCGCCAGGGTGGTGCCAGTGCCGCGGATGTCGCGCCGGTCGAGCGCGTTGAGGATCTGGCCGACCTGCTGCTGCCCGAGGAGGACGACGACCTGCTCGTCCGCGAGAAGGTCATCGATGTCACCCCGATGACCGAGGAGCAGGCGCTGGTGCAGACCGATTTGCTGGGCCACGACTTCTACGTGTTCGAGAACGCGACGACCGGTCTCATCAATGTGGTGTATCACCGTAAGAATGGTGGATATGGCATCATCAAGCCCCGCATCGAAACACTTGACGAGTAAAATACGTTAACTTGCATGAGTTAACGGTTGGCGGCCATCCCATGCGGGTGGCCGCCTTTTTACGTAAGGAGTCGCTTTGATGGACAAGGCTGCATCTACCGGCCATTCGGACCGTTGCCGCATCGTCGTCGATACCTGCTGCGACTTTAGTCCCGAGGTCGCCGCGAACCTCGATGTCGATATCCTGGGTTTCCCCTTCATTATCGATGGCGAAGAGCGCACGGATGACATCTGGTCGAGCATGAGCCCTAAGGAGTTCTACGACCGCATGCGCGCCGGTGCCCGCGTGTCCACCTCGGCTGTGTCGCTCGGTCGCTATATCGAGTTCTTTACCGAGTGCGCCAAAGAGGGCACGCCCACGGTCTACCTGTGTTTTACCTCGGCGCTGTCGTCGAGCTACAACTCCGCGTGCCAGGCGGCAGATGCCGTGCGCGCCGAGTATCCCAACTTTGAGCTCTACGTGGTCGACAACGCTCTGCCCTGTGCGACCGGCGCGCTCTTGGCGCTCGAGGCCGTGCGCCAGCGTTCGGCGGGACTGACCGCCAAGCAGCTGGTCGATTGGGCAAACGAGGCAAAGACCTACGTGCACGGCTACTTTACGCTCGAGAGCTTCGACGCACTGGCTGCCGGCGGCCGCATTCCGCCCGCGGCGGCGCAGCTCACGGCAAAGCTCGACGTCAAGCCCGAGCTCTCCTACGACCTGGCCGGCTCGCTGTCGCTGATCGGCGTCAACCGCGGCCGCAAGAAGGCGCTCAAGTCCATCCTCAAGTCGTTCCGCGAGAACTACGTGCCCGACCGCACCATGCCCATCGCGATCATGACGGCCGATGCCGAAAAGGACGGCGACTGGCTCGAAGCCGCCATTCGCAAGGAGGAGGGCTGCGCCGACGTCACGATCATTCGCAGCTCCGTGGGTCCCACCATTGGCTCGCACGTGGGCCCCGGCATGGTGGCCTGCGCGTTTTGGGGTAAGAACCGCGCCGACAAGGCGTCGCTTTCCGACCGTATCGCCCGCCGCGTGCGCGGTCAGTAGGCAAGCGCTGCGTCCGTAATCGCCCTCGACTCACAGCCCAAACGCTGGCACCGAGTATTCAACCTGGTAATAACACCCAACCCAAAAGGAAAGGTTTCATGGCAAACAAGCTCTCTGTCGCATTTATCGGCACCGGAATTATGGGTGCCCCCATTGCCGGCCACATTCTGGACGCTGGCTATCCCGTCACGGTCAACAACCGCACCAAGTCCAAGGCTGCAGCGCTCGTTGAGCGCGGCGCCGTCTGGGCTGATACGCCGGCAGATGCCGCGGCGAACGCCGACGTTGTCTTTACCATGGTGGGCTATCCCTCCGAGGTCGAGGAGCTCTACCTGGCGGGCGACGGCCTGCTCGCGTGCACTAAGCCCGGCGCGGTCCTGATCGACCTCACCACGAGCTCGCCCGAGCTGGCGCGCGACATTGCCGAGGCCGCCCAGGTCTCCGGCCGCATGGCGTTTGACTGCCCCGTCACCGGCGGCGAGTCGGGAGCTATCGCCGGCACGCTCACAGCTATCGTGGGCGCTACCGAGAACGACATCGCCCCGGTCCGCGACATCCTTTCCACCTTTGCGGCAACCATCTGCTGCTTCGACGGCGCCGGCAAGGGCCAGGCTGCCAAGCTCGCCAACCAGGTGTCGCTGGGCGCCTGCATGGCCGGCATGGCAGACGCCATGGCATTTGCCGAGCTGAGCGGCCTCGATCTGGAGAAGACCCGTCAGATGATCCTGGGCGGTACCGGCAAGTCCGGCGCCATGGAGAGCCTGGCTCCCAAGGCGCTCGACGGCGACTACAAGCCCGGCTTTATGGTCGAGCACTTCATTAAGGACCTGCGCTTGGCGCTCGCCTATGCCGACGACCGCGAGCTTGCGCTGCCCGGCGCCGACGTGGCCTTTACGCTCTACGATATGCTCGACGCCATCGGTGGTGCCAAGCTGGGCACCCAGGCCATCACGGTCCTCTATAAGGAGGAGGCCGACGCCATCGCCGCCGGTCTGGACTGGTCGCAGTATCGTCCCGAGGAGCATGGCGCTCACGAGGAAGGCTGCGGTTGCGGCGAGCACGGCGACGACCATGAGTGCGGTTGCGGTCACCATCACGGCGAGGACCACGAGTGCTGCGGCGGCCACGGCCATGACGACGGCCACGAGTGCTGCTGCGGCCACCATCACGAGGAGTAACGCCCATGAGCTGGACGTTCGTGGTGCTTGCGCTGGCGCTCTTTCTCTTTGCGATCTACATCGGTTTTTTGTGCGGCCAGTGGGCGTGCGAAAAGCGCGTGATCACCAAGCGCGACTACTGGATTGCCAACTTTGCGGGTGCGGTGGCAGTCGTCCTGCTGACCTGGGTGTTCTCGCTGTTCCCGCTGGTGCAGTTTGCGCCGATCGGCTGGCTCGGCGGCTTTATCGCCGGCCTTAAGATGAGCTTTGGCGAGTCCGTCGGTCCGTGGCGCAAGCACGACGAGGTCTTTAACGTCAACAAGGCCCATCGCGCCGCCGCCGACGCGGGCGACGCCGAGGAGCGCCGCCGTGCGCGTCGCAATGGCGCGGCCGACCGACAGCTCATCTCGGTCACCGATGACAGCAAGGGTGCTGGCAAGCACGCTAAGAAATAGTAAGAAGAGGTAACTATGGCAGAAAACAAAGACGAACAGCTCACCGACGAGGAGCTGGCACAGCTCCAGCTGGCAGAGGAGAACGAGAACGCCGTCGACCGTCTGGTCCAGGAGCTCGGCTGCCCCACGCGCCGTATCCGCCAGTTTGCCGCCCGCGTGCTGCACCTGCTTGCCGAGCGCGATCCGCAGCGCGTCGTGCCCTGCGTGCCCGCGCTGATCGAGCCGCCCCGAGGCGCAGACCCGCTGGGAGGCTCTCGATGCCCTGACGGCGCTCGCCACCACCTGCCCCGAGCAGCTGGGCGATGCCTTTGAGGGCGCCGAGACCGCACTGTTCGACGAGATTTCCTCCACGCTGCGCTATGCCGCCTTCCGCCTGCTGTGCGTGTGGGGCGCCACGAGTGTCGAGCGTTCGCGCGAGGCTTGGCCCATCCTGGACGAGGCCATCCAGTGCTACCACGGTGATCTCGAGTATCGCGACATGCTCGGTTGCCTGTACGAGTTTGGTCAGGGCGAGATTGACGCCGAGGTTGCCGAGAAGCTCGCGCTGCGCCTTAAGTTCGACGCCGAGAACGGCAAAGGCAGCTATCTCAAGGCCCGTTCGAGCGAGATTTGCGAAATGCTTGTTAAACGTTTTGGCCTGGATCTCTCCAAAAAGAAGAAGCGTGCTAGCGTTAAAAAATCTGACGACGCCGAAGACGAGGAGTAACAGATTATGGCGCACGATGTAGTCCTGATTCCCGGTGACGGTATCGGTCCCGAGATTACGCAGGCCATGCGCCGCGTGGTCGAGGCCGCCGGTGTCCAGATCAATTGGAACGTCCAGGAGGCCGGTGCCGGTGTCATGGACGAGTTTGGCACGCCGCTGCCCCAGCACGTGCTCGATGCGGTCGCCGAGACCAAGGTTGCCATCAAGGGTCCCATTACTACGCCGGTTGGCACGGGTTTCCGCAGCGTTAACGTCGCCCTGCGCAAGCACTTTGACCTGTACGCCTGTGTGCGCCCTTGCCTGTCGCAGCCGGGCGACGGCTCGCGCTTCCGCGACGTCGACCTGGTCATCGTGCGCGAGAACACCGAGGACCTCTATGCCGGCATCGAGTTCGATGAGGGGGCTGCCGAGGTCGAGGAGCTCTCGCAGCTTGTCGAGCGCTCGGGTCAGAAGGCCTTCGCCGCCGATTCCGCTATCTCGATCAAGCCCATCTCCATCGCCAAGAGCCGCCGCATTGTGGAGTACGCCTTTGAGTACGCCCGCCGCTGCGGCCGCAAAAAGGTGACGGCCGTGCATAAGGCCAACATCATGAAGGCGACCGATGGCCTGTTCCTGCGCGTTGCGCGCGAGGTGGCCGCCAACTATCTCGATATCGAGTTCAACGACAAGATCGTCGACGCCACCTGCATGGGCCTGGTCCAGAACCCCAACGACTTCGATGTCCTGGTGCTGCCCAACCTGTACGGTGACATTGTGAGCGACCTGTGCGCCGGTCTGGTAGGTGGACTGGGTATGGCTCCGGGTTCCAACATCGGTGCCGACTGCGCCATCTTCGAGGCGACGCACGGCTCCGCGCCCGATATCGCTGGCCAGGATATCGCTAACCCCACGGCCGAGATTCTGTCCGCGGCTATGATGCTCGATCACCTGGGCGAGAACGACGCGGCCAATCGCATTCGCGCCGCCGTTTCTGCCACGCTCGACGAGGGTGAGCAGGTTACCGGCGACGTTCGTCGTGCCCAGACCGGCTCCGTTGAGGGCGCTGTGGGCACGCAGGCCTTTGCCGATGCCGTTATCGCGCACCTGGCCTAAGGCATGCAGACTGCAAACGCCTAAATAGTACTTAAGTGTTTGCGTATAACCTGAGAATCAATACGCCCGGCGCTTTGTCGGGCGTATTCTATTGCGGACTATGTTTCCTAACAAGGAGTAACTGATATGGGTCTGATTCAAAAGAAGGACGAGAAGGACGAGATCGACGGCATCCAGATCATCGAGCGCGGCGAAGGCCCCGATGGTGATGAGGAGGAGAAGATCGATCTGGTCGCCGGTACGTCTGCCGAACATATTGCCGCCGGTACGACGGCCGAGGAGGAGGACGCTCGCCTGGAGGCAAAGATCGCCGCGGACGCCGCCGACGAGAACCTCATGCCCGAGGAGCAGGACGAGGACGACGATATCCTGGGTTCCGACGAAGACGACCGCGCATCCAAGCACAAGAAGACGATGATTGCCGCCTTTGTGGTTGCAGTCGTGATTGCTGCCGTGATTGGCTTCTTTATTGGCAATGGTGGTTTTGGCGGCAAGGGTGTCGGCTCGGCGACCCTCACCGAGGACCAGCTCGATTCGACCGTGGCAAGCTACAGCTACAACGGCAAGAAGAGCGACATCACCGCGCGCGAGGCCATTGAGAGCCAGTACAGCCTCGACACCGTCAAGGATGGCGATGGCAACTACACCGCTCCCTCTGCCGACGTCATCCTGTCCTACGTGCGCAACAAGATCCTGCTCGACGCTGCCGAGGACGAGGGCATCACCGTCTCTTCTAAGGAGATGAAGAAGTACGCCGAGGATTCCATCGGCACTTCGGACTACAAGACCATGGCCACGCAGTATGGCGTGTCCAAGGACCAGGCCAAGCAGATCGTCCGTCAGTCCGCGACGCTGCAGAAGCTCTACAAGAAGAAGGTGGGCGATAGCTCCGCAAGCATGCCGACCGCCCCGACCGAGCCTGCTGACGGCAACGAGGAGACCGCGAGCAAGGACTACGCCGATTACATCATCAAACTTGCCGGCGACGAGTGGGATAGCGAAAAGGGCACCTGGAAGGACGCCGATAGCACCTACGCTAAGGCCTTCGCTGACGATGCCTTTACGGCTGATAGCGCTACCTACAAGCAGGCCATGACCGCCTATTACACCGCCTACCAGCAGTACTCTTCGCAGGCTTCGAGCGCCAGCTCCAAGTGGACCGAGTATGCTAACGGCCTGTATGCCAAGGCCAACATCAGCATCTACGGCCTGTTTGCGTAAGGTTTGCCTGCACTACTGTGCGCTAGCCGATCTGCCTGATTTAGCCCGCTAGAACGGACAACGTTCTAGCGGGCTTTTTGCTGCCGAAACCACTGGAGTAGGCCTCGCGCCCGCGCAAGCGCTCCATTGTGTTTCCCTAATTCATCTGGGAAAACGACTGCAAACGATTGCAAGTAACCGGTGAACGGTCGAAAACTACCGTTCACCGATAATCTCAAAACTGGTTCTAACTGGTATTAAGTCAAAAAGACCAATTCACATATCTTCACAATGACCTGCAATTTTTCTACACGCTATTTTTAGCCGCCCTGCGTTGTTTAGACACAGGAAAAGATCCGATCTTTTGCCAAAGCATTTCGGAACGGTTTCAAAACCGCAGGTAGAAGTGTTAACGACCGGTAAACGGTCGATTTATCACCGTGAGCGGTGCAAAAACGTTTTACCGTATGAATCAACGAAAGCGACCTCTTCTGGGGTGATATAGTGAAAACAACACGTCACGTGGTTACTACCAGTTTAGAAACCACTGGTCTTCAAAGTACGCTTTCTAAGAAGCTTTAAGGGCGAGCGCCCGCTGGCTTCCGAAAATCATCGGACTCAGATCGTACACACCTTCGGAAGGGAAATTTGAATGGTTGGCTTTATTCTTACCGGTCATGGACAGTTCGCACCCGGCCTCGCAAGCGCTATCGCTATGGTTGCTGGCGACCAGCCCGCTTTTACCGTCGTTCCTTTTGAGGGCGACCAGGCTGCTTCCTACGGTGAGGATCTCCGCGCCGCTATTACCGCCATGCGCGAGGAGTGCGATGGCGTGCTCGTCTTTACCGACCTGCTTGGTGGCACCCCGTTCAACCAGGCGATGATGATTGCCCAGGATGTCGACAACGTCGAGGTTCTGACCGGCACCAACCTTCCCATGGTTATTGAGCTTCTGTTCCTCCGCGGCAACGCCACGCTCGCCGAGCTTGGCGAGCAGGCCGTGACCGTTGGCCAGACGGGCATCACCGCCCAGACGGTCGCATCCGTTGCCGGCTCCGACGAAGAGGATATCTTCGGCGACGAGGACGGCATCTAATGGCCGATTTCGGAGCCAACGTCCTGAGCTCCTCGGTCGCCCTTTTAGGCCTGCTTGTCATCATGGGCTTGATTTACACCATCTGGTCGCAAATCAACATGAAGAAGAAGCAGAAGTACTTCAAGGAGCTGCACACCGAGCTCAAGCCGGGTCAAGAGGTTCTTTTCGCCGGCGGTATCTACGGAACCGTCAAAGGCATCGAAGGCGAGAAGGTCCAGATCAAAGTCCGATCCGGAGCCGTCGTAGATGTTTCGCGTTACGCGATTCAGGAGATCAAGTAACTGTCGTCAGCAAATAACGAAAGGAAGCTGATCAACATGGCAGAACCCAACATTCTTCTTACCCGCATCGATAACCGACTGGTTCATGGTCAGGTTGCCACCCAGTGGAACTCCACCCTGGGCTCCAACCTCATCCTCGTCGCCAACGACGACGTGGCGTCCAACACCATGCGCCAGAACCTCATGAAGATGGCCGCTCCCGCCGGCGTCGCTACGCGTTTCTTCTCTCTGCAGAAGACCATCGACGTCATTGGCAAGGCGAGCCCGCGCCAGAAGATCTTCATCGTGGCCGAAACACCGGAAGACGTGCTTACGCTCGTCAAGGGCGGTGTGCCTATAAAGAAGGTAAACATCGGCAACATGCACATGTCGGAAGGAAAGCGCCAAGTCGCCACCTCCGTCGCAGTTAACGACGAGGATGTCGCTGCGTTTAAAGAGCTGCAGGAATTGGGGGTGGAGTTGGAGATCAGGCGCGTTCCGAGCACGCCTGTTGAGGACACGAGCAAGCTCTTCTCGTAATCCTCGTGATCCACGTTGTCAGGAGTGAAACCCTGACGTTCTGTACGTGAAATCCAAAGTGCGTACATACATTTTGAAAGGAGGAGCAAGATGGAATACTCGATCATCCAGATCGCTCTGGTCTTCGTCGTCACGTTCATCGCGGCAATCGACCAGTTTGACTTCCTCGAGTCTCTCTATCAGCCCATCGTCACCGGCGCCGTCATCGGTCTTATCCTTGGCGACCTCAACACCGGTCTTCTCGTGGGTGGTACCTATCAGCTCATGACGATCGGCAACATGCCGATCGGAGGCGCTCAGCCGCCTAACGCCGTCATCGGCGGCATCATGGCAGCCATTCTCGCTATCGCCACGGGCCTCGAGCCCAACGCGGCAGTCGGTCTCGCCATTCCGTTCGCTCTGCTTGGCCAGCTCGGCGTTACCCTGGTCTTCACGCTTATGTCCCCGCTTATGTCCACGGCCGATAACATGGCTCACAACGCGGACACCAAGGGCATCGAGCGCCTGAACTACTTCGCCATGGCTCTGCTCGGCCTGATCTTCGCTGTCGTCGTCACCCTGTTCTTCATCGCTGGCGCTACCATTGGTCAGACCATCGCTTCCGCCATCCCGACTTGGCTGCAGACCGGTCTGTCCGCTGCAGGCGGCATGATGCGCTTCGTCGGCTTCGCCGTCCTGCTCAAGGTTATGATGAACCGCGATATGTGGGGCTTCTTCCTCATGGGCTTTGGCCTCGCGCTCATCACCGTTGCCAACGATTCGCTGGCAACCCCTGCTCTGCTCATCCTCGCTCTCATCGGCTTCGGCATCGCTTTCTGGGACTTCCAGCAGCAGACCGAGCTGAAGGGTGCAGCTGTTTCTGACGGAGGTGACTTCGAAGATGGCATCTAATGAGTATGTGATCCCGGAGCACTACGAGGATCTCACTCCTGCTCCGCAGCTCGACCAGAAGACCCTCAACAAGATGGCTTGGCGCTCCTGCTTCCTGCAGGCATCGTTCAACTACGAGCGCATGCAGGCCGCTGGCTGGCTCTACTCCATCATCCCCGGTCTGGAGAAGATCCACACCAACAAGAACGACCTCGCGGCTTCCATGAGCCACAACCTGGAGTTCTTCAACACCCACCCGTTCCTTGTCACCTTTGTTATGGGCATCGTGCTTTCGCTCGAGCAGAACAAGGTTGACATCCCCACGATCCGCGCCGTCCGCGTCGCCGCAATGGGCCCGCTCGGTGGTATCGGTGACGCCCTGTTCTGGCTGACGCTCGTGCCTATCACGGCCGGCATCACCTCCAACATGGCCATCAACGGCAACGCCGCTGCACCGATCATCTTCCTGGTGATCTTCAACGTCGTCCAGTTCGCTCTGCGCTTCTGGCTCATGAACTGGTCCTACAAGCTTGGCACCAGCGCTATTGACGCTCTGACCGCCAACATGCAGGCCTTCACGCGTGCCGCTTCCATCATGGGCGTCTTCGTCGTCGGTTGCCTGGTCGTCACCATGGGTGGCACCCAGATCAACCTCCAGATCCCCAACGGCACCACCCGTGGTCTCTCCGCTACTACCGTGATCGTCTCCGAGAAGGAGGCCGAGAACTTCACCGGTATGGAGGGCATCGATACCGAGACCGCTGAGGCCGGTACCATCGCCATGACCGATAAGGACGGCAACGCCCTTACCGCTTCCGATGCCGACGGCAACGCTGTCGAGTGCGGCGTCACCGATCTGGGTAACGGCATGGAGTCCGTGACCTACGGCACCGTTACCGAGGATCCGGTCAACTTCTCTGTTGCCGACACCCTCAACACCATCGTCCCGAAGCTCGTCCCGCTTATGCTTACGCTGCTGCTTTACTACATGTTCGCTAAGCACAGCTGGACCCCGACCAAGGGCATTCTCCTGCTCTTCGTCCTTGGCATCCTGGGCGCTGGCCCGCTTGGTCTCTGGCCGAGCATCTGGTAAGGCTCTAGCTTGAGGGGTGTGTCCCTACGCGGCTCACACCCCGACCCCTTAAGCCATGTGTATGTTAAAAGCCGCGTGCTCGAAAGAGCGCGCGGCTTTTGTTTTCTTAATGATTCGGGTGTGGCAGACAGATAATGCATAACACCCTAGGTAGTTAGCCGAATTCGAGCAAAAGGGAGGATAGGATGGCGATCGGAGCGCGTAAGCAACCGCTGTACGATCAGCTGGTCGATATTCTGACCGAAAAGATTGACCATGAATATCGCGCCGGTGACATGATTCCTTCCGAGCGCGAACTTTCGGAGCGCTATGGTCTCTCGCGCACTACGGTACGCCTGGCTCTGCAGGAACTGGAGCGTTTAGGACTGGTGGTTCGGCAGCACGGTCGCGGTACCTTTGTGACCGACCGTTCGGCAAAAGCAACCAATCTTATGCAGTCCTACAGCTTTACCGAGCAGATGCGCGCGATGGGTCGAGAACCCGAGACCACGATTCTCGAGTTTTGCGAGATGGAGGCCGATAAGAATCTGGCCGAGCATATGGGATTGCGCATCGGTGATCGCATTTTTAAGCTCAAGCGCCTTCGTTCTGCCGACAACATGCCCATGATGGTCGAACGCAGCTATCTACCGGTTCGTCAATTTCTGTCCCTAAAGCGACCGCTGCTGGAGCGTAAGCCGCTTTACGATGTGATTGAGCAGGACTTTCAGCAAAAGATTCGCGTGGCCGAAGAGGAGTTCTATGCGAGCATAGCCCGTCCCACCGATGCCCACCTTTTGGGAATTGTCGAGGGCTCGCCTGTGCTCGATTTGGTCAGGACTACGTATAACGAGTCAAACGAGGTAGTGGAGTACACACTCTCGGTTGCTCGTGCCGATCAGTTTAAATACAAGGTTTACCACCAGCGCAGTAACTAGTGCTCGCATCGTCTCCATATGGTGATTCTTTGCATTTAACTGGTTACTACCAGATAACCAACCGAAGTGTATAATTGCACGTCAGAGGATTACTTCTAGAGAGAGGTATTAAAAATGTTCGAGAAGAGTGTCGAGGAGCTCACCGAGCTCGGCGCCCAGATCACCACGGCCGAGATTGCTCAGCAGCCCGAGCTTTGGCGTGATACGCTCAACATCTATCGCGAGAACAAGGAGGCCATCGAGGCCTTCCTGGCCGAGGCTCGCGCTATGGGCGAGGGTCGTCTGTCCGTTGTCTTCACCGGTGCCGGTACGTCCGACTACGTTGGCGATACCTGCGCCCCGTACCTGCGTCACGCTGGCAACACTGATCTCTACGACTTTAAGCCCATCGCCACGACCGACATCGTGAGCGCCCCGCGCGACTTCCTGCGCGCCGAGGATCCCACGCTCGTGGTTTCCTTTGCCCAGGAGCTCGTCCACAACGTCAAGTTCCTCAACATCACCTGCGCTCCCGAGGGCAAGCTCGCCGTCGAGTCCGCCGATGATCCCAATGCGCTGACGCTGCTCATCCCGCGCGCCAACGACAAGGGCTTCGCCATGACCGGTTCCTACACCTGCATGACCCTGCTCTCCACCCTTATTTTCGACACTGCCTCTGACGAGCAGAAGGCCGAGTGGGTCGAGACGATTGCCAAGATGGGCGAGGAGGTCATCTCCCGTGAGCCTGAGATCGCCGATTACCTGGCTGGCGACTTCAACCGCGTGACCTACTTGGGTTCTGGCTCCTTTGGTGGCCTTGCCCAGGAGAGCCAGCTCAAGATCCTCGAGCTCGCTCACGGTCTGGTTGCTACTTCCTACGACACCTCCATGGGCTATCGTCACGGACCTAAGTCCTTCGTCGACGATAAGACGCTCGTCTTCGTGTTCGTCAACAACGACGCCTACACCCGTCAGTACGACATCGACATCCTCAACGAGATCGGTGGCGACAAGATCGCTCAGCACACCGTTGCCGTTCAGCAGGATGGCGCTACCGTCTACGAGGGCGAGTCCTTCACCTTTAAGGGCTACGAGGCGCTTCCCGAGGGCTACCTTGCCCTGCCGTTCGTGATGTTTGCCCAGGCTATCAGCCTGCTCAACTCCGTGCGCGTGGGCAACACGCCCGATACGCCGAGCCCCACCGGCACGGTCAACCGCGTGGTTAAGGGCGTGACGATTCACCCCTTCACCGCTTAATCGCGTCCCCCTGTAAGGGCGCCCGTCCGCTCATAACGGCGGGCGGGCGCTTTTTGTTTTTACATGGACCGGGTATAAGCATTACCACAGTCAACTGCTTTAGAAGCAAGGAGTGCATATGAGCACGTACGCAATTAAGGCTGACAAGTTCTTCTTGCCGGCAGGCCCGCAACTGGGCGGCTATCTTATGGTCGAGGATGGCGTTTTTGGCGCCTGGCAGGCCGACGAGCCCTCTTGCGAGATCAAGGACTACACGGGATCGTGGATCGCACCGGGTATGGTCGATACTCACATCCATGGCTTCTATAACCACTCGACTACCGATAACGATCCCGAGGGCATTGATATCAGCTCGACCGAGCTCGCCCGTCGCGGTACCACCAGCTGGCTGCCCACGACGTTCACCGATGGCGTCGAGCAGATCAAGGATGCCTGCGCCGCCATCGCCCAGGCGGACGAGGGTCGCGGCCCCGACTTCTGCGGTGCTCGCATTCAGGGCATCTATCTGGAGGGCCCCTTCTTTACCATGAAGCACGTGGGCGCGCAGAACCCCGCTTATCTTATCGATCCCTCCGAGGAGGTCTTCGATCAGTGGCAGGAGGCTGCGGGCGGTCGCATCGTTAAGAGCGCCATGGCGGCCGAGCGCGACGGTGCCGCTGCTTATGCGGCTGCTCTGAACGCCAAGGGTGTGGTGACCAGCATCGGTCACTCCGACGCCACCTACGATGAGTGCATCGCCGCCATCAACGCCGGTGCCAGCTGCTTTACGCATACCTATAACGGCCAGCGCGGGCTGCATCACCGTGAGCCCGGTGTCGTGGGCGCTGCCATGTCCACGCCCGAGACCTACGCCGAGATCATCTGTGACGGCAAGCACGTAAACCCTGCCGCCATCAAGGCGCTGCTGCAGGCAAAGGGCTGGCAGCACACGGTGCTCATCACCGACTGCCTTGGCTGCGGCGGCATGCCCGAGGGCAGCTACACCAGCGGCGGCATGGACGTCATCATGAAGGACAACCTGTGCTGGCTCGCCGACGGCAAGAGCATTGCCGGCTCGGTGCTCACGCTTGCCCAGGGCGTCAAGAACATCGTCGACTGGGGCATCGCCAGCGCCGATATCGCCATTCGCATGGCAACTGAGGTGCCGGCTCGCTCTGCACACATCGAGGATAAGTGCGGCAGCATCATGCCGGGTCGCGACGCCGACTTTGTCGTGTTCGACCATGAGCTCACCCTCGTCGAGACGTATGTTGGCGGCCAGAGCGTCGGCAACGCCTTTACCGAGTAACGATAGAAAAAGACGGCGGGCCCGAATCTGCTCGGACCCGCCGTATGGGTTAAACGCTCAAAAGCACCTTTACAGTTACAGCTTGTTAGCGATCTTCTTTGCCGTGCGCTTGACGCCGGCCACCAGACCTCCTGCAGGATGCTCCTTCTCGTAGGCTAGACGCTTCTCGCGCTTGGCATACTCTTCGACGATGATGTCGCCGTACTCGTCTTCGATTTTGTCGAAGAAGTCGACGGCTCCCTTAATCTCTTCGGCAGTTGGGTGCCCCTTCTGGACGCCGCCGGCGAGCTTGAACGGCCCCCACGTATCAAAGCCGGGGCAGCCGTAGACACCCATAAAGATGGCCTGTCTCATGCGGCAGATGCCATCGATATCCTTGCCGTACCACTTGTTTTTGCCACCGTAGGTCATAAGGCCAAACACCTTGTCCTGCGGCTGCAGTACGTTCGTGAGCACGCGTGCCATGTCCTTGTCGATCTCGGAGTAATAGATGCCCGTGGCGACACCAATCAGATGATATTCGTGCAGGTCGGGGTACTCGTTTTTACCGAGCGCCTTGACGTCGAGGGTATCGATCTCGGGGTGCGCCTCGACGATGGCGTCCACGAGCTTTTTCGTATTGCCGTGATGGCGCGAGGCGTAGAGGATGATGGTTCGCATAAGAAGGCCTTTCAGCTGTAATTGCATCAATGTCTGTATGGTACCCCGTTACATGGCTGGGATACCGGACGCATCGATGAACGCGCGGGTTTGTCCTTTGGTTAGGGCCGAGACGGGTACTTGCGAGCAAAAAGCAGTTGTTCGAAAGGATGGGCAATGGAATACGCTCTCTCCAACGATTCGATTTCTATTAAGGTGTCCACGGCTGGTGGTTCGTTTACCTCGATCGAGGCCGGAGGTCGCGAGTATCTGTGGCAGGGCGATCCCGCCGTGTGGTCCGGCCAGGCACCGATTTGCTTCCCGATTTGCGGAGGCTTGCGCGATAACAACGCCATGACGTTTGCCGGGCATCATGTAAAGCTCGCTCGCCATGGGTTTGCGCGCAAACAGGAGTGGAAGCTGCTGAGCCAGAGCGAGAACGAGCTGGCGATGTGCCTGGCTTCGGAGGATAACGCCGCGCTGCTGAGCGATTATCCGTATCCGTTTAAGCTTGTCGCCCGCTATACGCTCGAGGACGCCGCCGTGCGTGTCTCCTATGAGGTTACCAACGAGGGCACCGAGGACATGCCGTTCTTTATCGGTGGACACCCCGGCTTTAGGTGTCCGCTCGACGAGGGCGAGGCCTATACGGACTACGAGTTGCGTTTTGAGAAAGACGAGGCTGCGGAGCTCTGCACCGCCGTTCCCTCGACGGGATTGATTGACGTGGTCAATCGTTCCAAGAACCCTATGGTGGGAAAGACGCTGCCTCTGTCGCATGAGCTCTTCGATTTTGCGGAGACCATCTTTGACGTGCTCGAGAGCCGTCAGGTCACGCTTTCCAAGAAGGGCGAGGACAAGGGCGTCCGCCTGAGCTTTGGGGGCTTCCCATATCTCATTGTGTGGAGCAAGCCCGAGGGCGATTTTGTGGCAGTTGAACCCTGGGGCGGCCTTTCGACCTGCTCCGATGAGGACGACGTGCTTGAGCACAAGCGCGGCTGTCTTATCGCCAAGCCCAAAGAAACCATCGTGCGCTCGTTCACGATCGAGATTCTGTAGTCGCATGTAGCCAATTCGTTTTGCAAGGCATAAGGAGCCTGCGAGATAAGGAGCTAGAAATGATCCTCACCGTTACGATGAACCCGTCCGTCGATACGCGCTATCAGCTCGATGAGCTCGTCATTGACGACGTAAACCGTGTGACGCCCGAAAAGACCGCCGGCGGCAAGGGCCTTAACGTAGCCCGCGTCCTTGGTCAGCTGGGCGACGACGTTGTGGCAACCGGCCTGCTTGGTGGTCATATGGGCGCCTATATGACCGAGCTCATGGATGCCAATGGCATTAAGAATGATTTTGTGCCCATCAAGGGCGAGACCCGCATCTGCCTTAACATCCTTCATGCCGGTAACCAGACCGAGCTGCTCGAGAGCGGCCCGACGATTGCCCCCGAGGAGCTCGATGCCTTTACCGCCAAGTTTACCGAGCTTGCGGGTAAGGCCGACGTCGTTACCATCTCGGGTTCGCTGCCCCGCGGCGTCGAGGCAGACTACTATGCCAA
>USDE01000008.1 GCA_900553345.1 uncultured Collinsella sp. | reverse complement strand
TGCTCGAGCCCATCGATATCTCCGTCAACCCAAATCCCGAGCCTCAGAATCTCACCGTTCTCGTTTTCGGCGCAGGAGATTTCGGCATGCAGGCAACACGCACTTCCTTCTGGATGGGCCGCATGCCGGGCGTTCGTCTGAACATTGTTGTTGTCGACCCCAACGCCCAATCGATACTAGAACGCGAAGCAGCCCGCTACCCCGAGATGTTTGGCGAAAGCTGCAACGGCATGCCGACAATTCGCTTTGTAGAAGCTGAGGCGCCCTCGGTTACAACCGATCGCCTGATTGCCGGCGGCACCGTCACCACGCTGCACTACGACGCTCAAAACAAATGCGTATCGTCCAAGGCCGACAACGCGCTAATTACCGATGACGCTCGTCTTTACGCCTTCGTAACCATGGGAGATTGTGGACAAAACCTCTCCTATTCGCTCATGCTCCAACGTCAGATCTTCAATCGCTTTATCGACCAGGGCTCACCGGACTACACCAAACAGCAACCCGTCATCTGCCCCCATATCGAGAGCGAAGAAATCCTAGGCGCCCTTAAAAGCCTCGATAAGACTCAGGCGACTGGCAAAGACGCCGCCAATATCATGCATCCGTTTGGTGCCCGCAAGGCGTTCTACACCTACAGTAACATCATCAATGACGAGCGCGAGCGCCTGGCCGTGCAGCTCAATGCGGCATACGACCTTTGCTTTAATGGCTCTATTGAGAATGATTTTGACGCAACACTCGCCGTTGAGAAGGCAGTTAATAGTTACAACGGCAAAGAATCCAACAAGAGCAGCAGCCGAGCTTCGGCAGCACATATCCCCTACCGCTTCTGGGCGCTTGGCTTTAGCGACGCCGACGTGGAGCAGGGATCCTTCGAGCATGCTTGGAGGGAGAAGCTGCAGGGCAAGGTCAAGCCGGCTTCGAATAACGACAACATTGCCAATGCGATATTAAGCTCCGTCGTTCCCGACGCAGCTACCAAAACCGAGTTCGATGCCAGCGAGCAGAAGAACCGCGAGGAATTCGCCCTTATCTGTCGTTTAGGTGACATGGAGCACGATCGCTGGCTTGCCTATTGCCAGGCAACGGGCATGACCGAACTGGGACACGGCACCGTCGAACAGGAACGCGAGCAGCGTATGCGTGCAGCAGCCGTCGATGCGTTCCTGAGCGGCAAGCCCAACAAGAGTGGGACCGAAGGCGTTCGCAAGTCCGACATCCTCATGCGTCACGCCTACATGACACCCGACAACGACGTACTCGGCGCCCGCGGGTTCCTGCTAGGAAAAGACGTCTACGCCTACGACCGAATCATCGTCGCCCTCTCAGCCCGCATCGCCAAGGGCAGCATCGTCAAATAACAGCAATCGGCAAAACGGAGGAACCCATGAACCAGCAGCAGTCCATGCTAGGGGTTGAAAAAGATGAAAATGGCAACACCCTGGTAAAGGTCTTTATTAGCTACAGACGCAACGACAATCTATTCAACCATCTCCTAGATATTGTTAACCGAACAATGGACAAGCTTAACAATGATCTTCTCAAGGACACCGAATACCGAGTGGATAAGGTGATCGACTTAAATTCAATCAGTCTCGGCGATAAGTGGCAAGAGAAGATCGATAAAGATCTGTCCAACAGCGATATCCTCCTAGCATTTATTACAGAAGCATACCTTACAAGCGATCCTTGCCGATATGAATTCAACACGTTTCGCACGAATCAAATTGACACTCGAAACGATAGTGAAAAACACCACGGAAGCCTTTGTGTTCCGGTTTTTTGGGCTGCCCAAAAAACCGTTGCAGACAAACTGAAAGATAAATCCAACCTGCATTTTGATAATGAAAAGGATTCTGAAGCCGCCTACAAAAATGCTTGCGAAACTTGGACAAAAATCAAAGAGGTCAATGGCGTCGAGGGCATATTGCCAAAACTGATCGACTTGCTCAAGAACGAAGCCCAAGGTCCTGATTATTTCTTTATTAGAGACTGTATTGTTCAATGGCTTGCCAATAAAGTCAAAGCTGCCATCGATCATATGCAAGAAGACGCTACTGAAGAAATCGAAGACATCCCCGTCAAAATCAGCGTCCCACAAGACATATCGAAAATCGAGCTTCATACGTTCGGTCGTGGATCCAAAGCATATGGGTTCTTCACTAGCGATGGCTTCGTTGTAAAGGGCGGCTCAAAAATTGCCGAAGGCACCACCGCATCTGCCCGCAAGCCCACATATGAAAGCCGTCAAAAATACCAGCACCTCATCAATGAGGACAACATCCTAAGCGATGATCTGGTATTCCCAACCCCCTCTGCTGCATCTGCGTTTGTTATCGGTCGCTGCAGTAGTGGCATGGCTGACTGGAAGACCGAAGGCGGCAAGCAACTTGGCGAGCTACTCGAGGAGGAAAAAAAGAAGGCAGCTGCTGTTCAGAAAAAGAAATAAAGGGGCTCGGTTCAAAACCGAGCCCCCTTTTCATTTAGCTATGGCTTTGCGACAAACACTGATCCATCCCTTTGGAGAATCCTACCGCTCCTCCAGCGTCCAGCCCTTCTGGGCACAAAGATCGCGCAGGGTGTCCACCAGGTCCGCATTGGTGTTGTTGTCGACCACGATCTTGTCGATATGATCCGCAGCGATGTTGAGCTTGGGGAACGAGTGGCTGCAACCCGAAAGATTGAGCTCGCCGACATTGCAGGTAATCTCGAGTGCGCCAAGAATGTCATCATTCGAAAGATCAATCTTCTCGACGTCACCCTGAAGGCCTTGGTCAACAGTAAAGAACATCAGGTTCTTAAGACCCGAGGCGTTGATGGAATTGACAGCACCCTTAAGGCCCTCGATCTTAAAGGCGTTAAGCTTGGGGCAGACGCTCAGGTCGAGGTCCTGGGTCGTCATGTCGCCAAACTTGAGCACCTCGAGTGCCTCGAGCTCGCTAAAGTCCGCACTCTTGGCGCTTAGGGTATTGATGCCGAGCGTATCGAGCTTGTCCAGCTTGCTAATGGGCGTGAAGTCCGTCACCTCGTCACTCACGACCAGCTCCGTGATGCGCTGGGGCTCCTTGGCGGTCAGCTGGCCATCGTCATCGTTATCGTAGTCGGCAAGCAGCCCGTGCAGGGTATCATCCGTGATCGCATCAACATCGACGAGACCTTTTTCTTTCTTGGTCTCGGAGCCAGAGGCGTCAGTTGAGCTCGGCTCTTTAGAGACGCTCGACGAGGCTTCCCCGCCGCCTTGCACGTCACCGACGCCACCAATCACGGAGAAAACGGCAACCGCGCCTATGACCACAACCGCCGCAAGCACCACCAGGGCGCGAACGCCGCCCAAACGAGAGACGGCCTCATTTGCACGTTCAGCTGCCTGTCCATTCGGCTGGCCGGCAGGGCGAGGGATCCGACTTGTCGAACGCCCCGGCATCTGCTGCACCTGCCCAGCAGACTTTTCGGTTGCCTGCCCGTTCGGACGCATATTCACCCGCACATCCGGCGTCTCGGCAGCCTGCTCATGAGCCCCGCCCGAAGGCTGCTCGGTCACACGCTGAACCCGTTCGTCATCCCGCCAAGACATGTCGGGCTTAAAATTCGCCATATCGCATCTCCTCACTTGAGCGCATCACTACTGCTGCTCCATGGTGTAGCCGTAGTCACTGCTCATTTTTTGCAAAAACTCGACCATGCTGCTGCTCGTGTCGCTGTCGTACAAGATCTTGCCAACGCGATTGGGTGTAAAAGTGAAATGGAAGGCATCTTCCCTGCCTGTCCCGCACAGATTGAGCGTTTCGACTCTGCTACTGATCTTCAGAACCTCGAGGTTCACATCACCCGACAGGTCAAGTGTCCCGATGCTGCCATCAAGGCCTTCGATCTGGACGTTCGTCAACGAGGACATGTTTTTGGCATTCAAAGTATCGACGGGACTCTCGAGTCTGTTTATGGTAACGCGCTGTAGCTGAGGAAAACGTGTGAGATCAACCTGAGGCACCGAGCAGTCGCCAATGGACAGATGAGTGATATTGCTAATGGAGCTTATGTCGTAGCTTTCACTGTCGTAGTCGCCGATGCCAAACGTCGTGATGTTGTGGAAGTTGGCCAACAGCGGAAGCGAATCAAACGACTCGACGTCGATTGATCTAGCTTCATCCGCAGTCTCTTGCGAAATATTGCCGTCCTCATCTGCATCGAGCGCCAAGTCCGAGCGCAGCGCCTCGTCCGTAATTTCATCGAGCGTGAGCACTGTGGCCTTTTTCGCTTCTTCCTGGTGGCGCTCTTCTTTTTCCTTTTTACGCTGAGCGCGCGCCGCCTCGTCTTCTTGCTGCTGTTTGGCCTCGGCACGCTGCTCGGTCTGCCGATTGGTGTCGGAGATGCCGCTTGTGATGGACGTGACCGCCACAATCGCGATGACTACCACCACGGCAAGAACGATCACCACGCGCGGACCGCCCAAGCGGTTCACGATATCGTTGATATCCGATCCGTTGGACCCGGCGCCCCCGCGGCCAGACCCGTTCTGATTAATTGCCATCCGTATTTCCCTTTCCGCCGCCTACAGGCGGTCCTTGTCGAAGTAGTCCGCGTCGCGCCAGTCGCCGCGCCAGCGGTAGGCGTGGGCGTTCTCGCGCGACCAGTCGCTCAGGTGGCGCAGGATGAAGCGGCTCATGTCGTCCGCGAGCGGCTCGATCGGCCCCACGCGCCGCGCCTCGGCCGCCCGCTCCCAGAACGAGTACGCCATGAGGTAGAACGTGCCGGCATCGACGTAGTCGCCCGGGTAGGCGGGGTCGTCGAACCAGCCGTGCGTGTCGGGCGTGCCGTTTTGCTCGCACCACTCCGCCACGTTGAGGGCGAGGCTCATCAGGGTCGCGTAGTCTTGCGGGTCGCCCGAGGCGAGCGCCTCGTGCAGGTTAGACATGGGGCCCTCGGCGCCGTAGGCCGGGTAGTACAGGTCCCAGATCCTCGACGCCGCGTCGTCGGTGAGCTCCATCTGCGAGGGGCGGTCGCCCAGGCCGTCATCGTAGACGGGCGCGTTGGGATCCTCCCCCGTGAAGGCCCCGACGCCGTAATCGAGCGTGGAGGCGCTGTTGCGGGCGCCACGGGTCGCACGGGCCATGGAGCCGAAGACGGAGTAGCCGCTGTGGTAGCCGCGGACCGTCTCGGTGACGAGCCGGCGCAGGCTGAAGTTCGCGTGCGCACGGTCGCGGGCCTCGCGGGTGGCGGCGGAACCGCGGAAGAAATACGTGGCGCCGATGATTAGCTGCTTAATGATCAGGCTCAACGGGCCGGCAATGATTTCCGTCAAAACTACGAGAAGACCAATGAATACAACAGCACCCAGAGCGAATGGATTGAATGCGCTATACCCCGGCGCCGGAAGCCCCGTATGCAGCACATCGTCTCCGCCAGTGTTCAAGTACATGCGGTACCAGACCGAGCAGAGCCCCCAAACCGTAAAAATACGCAGCGGGAAAAACCGAACAATGGTGGGAATCGCGTCCACGATGCGCGAAAGATTGATGTTAAAGCGAGGGCGATTCGCACCCTCGTTGTTTACCGGAGTAGCTGCCTCCGGATCGCCCGGAAGAGGCACGCCGGCGCGTCGCGCACGCAGGCGGTCGAGACGCTCCTGAGTAGAAACCGTTTGAGCCTGCGGTACTTCTGACGAAATGGACACTCCCGCAGTCTCACCCGCGAACGACGTCGCGTCCTCTTGCTGTCCCTCAGCACGAGCACTATAAAGACGGGCGAGACGCTCTTGCGCCGACAGGCCCTCTTGCTGTTTATCGTTTGCCATATGTTTTGCCTTCACCTATTAGTAATGGAAGTGCGTCTGGGCATAGCGGTTAAGCGCATACCCAAACTCCCTGGTCACCGTCTTGATAGTGTGCGTCTCCATCTTTCTGGTCTGAGGATTACGCCGGTTAAAGACGAACGTGGGCATAAAGCCGCTCACTTCTTGAAACCCGCTCAGAGAATTAAAGGGGATGATAATCGGCGGATTGGAATTGCCCGGAGCGAAAAGCCTGCCCGCCACTGCCTTGCTATGACCCAGGCCTGGAACGAGTGACTTGACCACAGAATGGTTATCGAGCGTTGACCCCTCACGCTTGGCGATAATCTCAAGGTGGTTCTCGTAGATCCTGATGGAACACGGACGTCCATCGTACGAACCCAAACCTTCATTGATCACCACGTCGTTTCGAATCTCACGTTGAGCCATGTTCGAACGCAAGTGTGTATTTGTTTGAGAGCCGCGTTGAGACGCCACGTTCTCAATACCCAACATGTCATCAAAGGCAGCCATGGCGCGTCGCTCGGTACCATGGAGACCGTCATTGCGTTGCGGTGTATTGGGAACCTGCGGTCGAGGCACCACCGGTCGCTGTTGGCGACCATTATTGGAATCCGAGAAAAGATTCCCCAGTCGTAGCGTGGGCATACCATGCTCCTATCGTTTATCAAAATTAACAGGTCACCAAGGAGTCAGAAACCCTCCTTGGCGACCCAAAACGGTTCATGAAAAGAGCGACCCGCTCTATTAGGCGGAAAGGAAAAGGTAGAAGAAGAATGCGCAGATTCCAAAGCCAATCAGCATCACAATAAATCCGAAGATACTAAGCAGCTGTGCAATGGTCACAATACCCCAGAGGAAAAACTCGATGACGATCGGCAGGATCCAAGAGAAAAGCCAGGTGCGAATCGACTTTGCACTACCGGGGTGAGCATCGTCTCCAAAGAGAAGCATGACCGTCATACCACCGATGAGAATCGCCATTACTACGTCAAGCTTGGTAAACGTGTCGCCATCAACAAACATCGTTCCCATAAACCCAAAGGCGCTGGTGACAAGCGGAACGAAAACGACCAAGCGGCCAGCATAGCGTCCCAGTCTGTCCATCAGCTGCGGATCCATGTAAAACGCCGCCGGCGCACGACCACTTGAAAATGCAAGCGAACCGACCTGAGCAAGAGGCTTGTCCTCTGCCGACATCGCAAGCTCCTCAAAAACCTGCCCCTTACGATCGGCAAACTCAACGAGCTGGAGCAAATATCGTTCAAGCGCATCCGAATTGGCATCGATATCGTTCCTAGGCGCGCTAACACGATCGGCGGCCGAATAAGAGCGCAGAAGATTGAGAGCGAGAAAACCAAAGCAGCCAATAAACGCAACCGCCAGGAAAATGCCCGCAAGCGGACCAAACGAACCCCAAGAAACAATCAGCTGACCAAAGGCACCACGGGAGCACATGATAAGGATGCAGTAAAGAAGCGCCACAAGAACGGTATACATCAAAACACCCCGCTGCTCCTTCTTTATGGCAGCAGCGCGAGCATCGCTATCGGCAATACCCTCAACGACACCGTAATCGCGTGTATCCTGCTCGATAGCGGCCTTTAAGGAGCCGTCTGCAACACCGCGGCTATCCTCGAGGAACTCAGCATATTCGGCAGAGGAGATCAAGCTTTCATCTGCAAGAAGCCTTACGCCGCGAGCCGCGAGCAACCGCTCGTCAACGCCTTGGGATATAAGCTCGGCCACATAGCCGCGTGGCACGGCATCGTCGCCGACCTGAGCGCAAAACAGCGCATTGCGCGTGCAGGGGCGCGTTCCGTGCTTTCCGTCGACTTCCCAGCCGTTCACATACGGAACAGGCGTGAGCTCCATATCTTCCCGAAGCTTGATTCCCTCAAGACGCGCGTTGGAACCAGCCTGAATGAGCATGGAAACGGCAGTGTTTGCCGGCGGATTCAATCCGAGCAGGGCAACTTTAACCGCCTCGCCCACAGAGCCTTGGGCCGAGTCGTAGAGGTCGGTGTGGGCGGCAAGCCACAGCCAAGCAGCATAGCTACCAAATTTACGATAAAACGCGCGCACCGCTTTCTTATTGACCGCGACCTTATCCATATAATCGATCACGACATCTATATCGACGGCTCCGTGCGAAGTTGCCGCATCTCGAGCCGAGATAATTGCCGCCATCTCAGAAACGCCCGCAAAATTGAGCAAGAATTCATCCAGCTTGTGAGCCGACGAGCAAACGCCAAAAAACGCCGCCGGACGATTAACAACCGACATAAGCACCGTCTGAGCAGCAGAACTTTTCTCCTCGTTGCGCGTCAGCAACCCCTTGAATAAACAAGCGGCGAAATGAGGATCACTCGAGTGCAGTGCCAACTTTTCGAGTTCATGAATATCGGCAGCAAGCTTTGCGCGCTCATCGTTAAGATCGTTGTCTTGAGAAAGAATGCGAGATAAAAATCCCGAAGGCAGCACGCCTGACGATTTTGACCCGTCGAGACCGGACAGAACGGCGTAGCGATCAATTTCGGTGACATCCATCTTGGCGATGCGTGCCGGGAGGGCATCGCTCGCATCGGTGAGCGAGACATCCTCGCCGCGCCACGACATAATCTTGCCGTTGGACATCTCATAGATTACGCAAGCAAGGGCCAGGTCGGGATTGGACGCTGTCTGGATATCCTCTTCGACCAACTGGTGAATCCTGGTCTGCAGGTCATTTTCACCCCAGTCGCCCATCAGGTTTTCGAGCTGCTGCTGGCTCATGCGAAGCTTGGCCTCGTCCCAATTGGAGGACAGCGTGCGAGCGAGCAACACCGGATCGCTATACAGCTTGCCGGCAAACTCGTAAGGTTTGCGTGCGCTACCGGCATCCATGGTGGGAAGTTTGCGATAGAAATGTTCTGGATCGGCCATCCAGTCTTTGACCTCTTCGTAGCCAAAGCGCTCGCCCGATAGCTCAAACGTCAAACCCTTGAGCAGGTTCCCCAAGGTCGCATCTTCCGGATGGTTGAAGTCTGCAGGCTCGCCCGTCTCTTGGCGATCGGAAAGCGTATTGTCGTTTATGAACTCCTGCAGCGGATGGACATTGTTTTCGTAGAGCGTCCAGATCGTGTAGCCAAACGAATACCAGTCGTTACGAGGGTCGACCATGCCGCCACGACCGGGCGTGTAGCCGTCGGAGCGCGTCATGGTGTTCGTCAGTCGGCTGTCAAATCCGGCAAGCGAGCGGGCGGAGCCATAATCTCCGAGCACGATCTGTTTGTCGTACAGGTAGACGTTCTGCGGCTTAATGTCACGATGGACAATGCCAAGCTCGGTATGGAGCAACTCGATTGCCTGGCTGAGCTCGGGAATCACGCGGCTCTTAACCATATTCTTGCTACGGGGACGATCAAAAAGGCATGTGGCCAGCGGCGTAATGGAAACATCCCACAGCTGAGGAGCCGCAGCCCCCACTTCGGTCGCGCTCAGGCCCTGGTGCAGATAGGCAAAGATGGGCAGTAGATGCGTTTGAGACACGGGGCGGCCATTAAGCCCCATTACGGCGCTTACCACCTTTTGATATGCCGAACGCTCGGCGCCCACAAGAGGCTTAAAGACCTTGGCAACGCATGCCAAACCATCGCTCACCCGCTCGGCGGCAACAATGGTAGATTGACCGCCATGGCCAATGACCCGTCCCAAATGAATAATAAACTGCTGCCCGTCATTCGAGACAACCGTCGCATCCTCCGCAACAAAAGGCGAGGCAGATGCAGCGGCGGCATGTGCGCCCCCACGAGAAACGGTCACCGTTTCACCGTTGGGACTGGCCGTGGCGCCGCGCGAGACAGTTACCGTCTGGCCGTCGGGGCTCGCAGCGCGCGGCACCGTGACGGTTTCGCCTGCCGCAGAAGTACCAGGGCGTGAAACAGTAACGGTCTTGCCGTCGTCGGAAGCACCAACAGACGGCCTCGCAACCGTTACTGTTTCACCATTCGATTCAGTCATCGGGCGATGCACCGTTACGGTTTCGTTTGTCGATGGCGTACCGTCGCGGCGGACGGTGACCGTTTCACCAGATGCCGGAGCGTCGGCTCGACGTACCGTCACGGTCTCTCCAGGCGCAGAAGCCTGGTCGCCACGGTTCACGGTAACCGTCTCTCCCCCTACGGGCGCATTCCCGCGGCGCACAGTTACGGTCTCATCATTGTCATTGCCGCCATCTCGGCGTACCGTAATCGTTTCATCAGACATGGTTACTCCCCTACCTCAATTACAATCAGCGTCGCATCGTCCGTCGAGCCGTTCACCCGAGCCTCGGCATATAGCTCTTCGCACAACTGCGCACATGTCGAATCGCTCGCAAGCATCTGCTGCAAACGCTCCTGCGCAATTTGCCCATCGATACCATCGGAACAGATCAGATAGCGATCGCCCGGAAGCATCACGGTCGTCTTGACCTCAAGATTGCGACCGCCCTGATTGAGTCCGATCGCGAGCTCAATACAATGCGAAACGGCATCATCCCTGTATTCAGTGCCAACGCCGCCCACGCGCCGCTCAGGCGTGTGGTCACAGCTAAGCACGGCAAGCACACCGCCACGCAGTCGGTACACGCGAGAATCGCCGGCATTAAAAACAGCACCGTGCCCGTCAGGAGCAACCACGAGGCCAGCAACCGTGGATGCAGCAACAGACAGTCCATAGCGAGCCGCATACGTCTCAACATCGTTCTCGGCTCGCTCGCCCGCCATGCGTAGGCGCTCCTGCAACGCGTTGACGGCATCGGTATCAAAGACGCGCACGGCCTGTGCAAACGCCTGAGCAGCGAGCGTCGAGGCGGCCGCTCCGTGCCCGCCTTCGCTCACGCCGTCAAAGACTGCCATGCAGCCCATCTCGCGCTCGCAATCGCCTACCAGGCCATAGCAAAGGACGTTACCGTCAAGAAGCAAACGGTCCTCGTTGACGGGGTGATTGGTTCCCGCTTGGGTTTTTGCTGCAGCGATAAACTTCGTCATCGCCAATCGCCTCCCATCGATCCGGGCACGAGCTCAAATGCGATATGCGCATCATCGCCCTCGCCCTGCGGCACGGCGCGTGCCACCATACCGGGGCGACCGCGCCACTCGGCGCGGTGTTCAAACAGAAAATCGGAAAGCCCGTTAAGGTAACCACTCTCCACCAGGTTGCCAATGCCGCGGCCGCCCTTGGCCTTGACAGCATCCGTCATGGCAATGGAGTGCAGCAGCTCGCGGGCGGCATCGGTCGCCTCAACCGTAATATCGGGCTGTGCCTTATGCACGTTGCGGTTAACGGCATCGATCTTGGAATTGAGGATCTGAAGCGCCACGGCGTCGTCGATAAAGTTGAAGATCACCACGTTGTCGCCGATACGGCCCAAGAACTCGGGCTTAAACTCGCGATCCATCTCGGTACGCACGCGCTCGCAAATCTCGTTATAGGGCGTGTTGGGCGCGATGGTATTACGAACTTCGTTGCCCTGTGCATCGATCTCAATCTTGGAAAAGCCAATGTTGCTCGTAAAGAAGATGACCGTCTCAGAGAAGTACACGGTATTGCCCTGGCCATCGGTCAGGCGTCCATCTTCGAGGATCTGCAGGAACTTGTCCATAATGCTGGGCGCGGCCTTCTCGATCTCATCGAAAAGAACCACCGAGAACGGATTGGCCTTGACCGCATTGGTAAGCTGACCGCCCTCGGCATAGCCCACGTATCCCGGAGGAGCGCCAAAGAGCTTTTGATCGGAGTTCTCGGCACCGTACTCGGACATATCAAAACGCAGCATGCTGCGCTCATCGCCAAAGAGGAGTTCCGTAATGGCCTTAACGATCTCGGTCTTACCGGTACCGGTAGGACCGCTCAAAAACAGGACGCCCTTGGGCTTGGAGCCAGACGAATGGGTGGCACCCGAAAGGCCCATAACGGAGCGCTTGAGCACGGTGACGGCCTTCTCAACGGCCTCGTCCTGGCCCTTCACACGGCGTTTGATCTTTGCCTCGGGATCCTCTTCGAGCTTCTCGAACATCTGCTGCCATTTGTTCTCGCGAAAACCGTACTTGTAGACGTCGACGAGCTTGGGAAGGATGGCCTCGATGGAAGCATCGGGGTTTTGCATGTCGCGCTGGTACATACGCTGCAGCCCCTCGAGCTCCTTAACGCTCATGCCGTCGGTAGTATCGATAAAGCGACGCACCGCACGGTCATCGGAATCGGACAGCGCCTCACCAAAGCCAAACTTGCTTTGGATGTAGGCCTCGCGCATGTCACGGTCGGGATGCGGCAGCGTGATGGTGCGCAGGAAGGGATTCTCCTCGATAAACCACACGGGCAGGTTGCGCACGTTATCCGTTACCAGAATGAGCGTGTTGACGGCAGTACGGTTAATGAGGCGTGCTTTGCTGGCACCAAGGTACAGGTTAAGGAAGAACTGCGTCTCGTCGGGCATAAGACCGGTCGAGGAGGCAAGCAGGCGCGACGCCATGTTGACGATCACACAAAGCGGCTTGGCCTCGGTGCCGCCATCGGGATTGTCGTTGTATTTAAGGCGCAGCATGGAGCGAATGACCTCGCCGTATGATGGCAGGCTCGACTGCTCGGTGGCATATGCTTGGCGGCCATCGGCGATGCAGGCGTTCGCCTCCATCATGCGGTCGTCGCTCTTAGAAGCCTCATCGTGTGCCAGCGACACCAGACGCTTGCAATCGACGTTGCCCATGCTGCTCGAGAACAGCTGGATGGGGTCAAAATATGCCACGTTGTACTCAACTGAGCCATTGGCGTCTTCAAAAAGGCCGCGCACAACCTCGGCGAGCTCCGAGAACTGAAGGCCGCCGTCAACCACGTCGGGATACTTGTCGTTCACGTTACCCTCAAGAATGAAGAGGCTCTTCACCCCTTTAAAGTTGAGCATCTCGCGCTGCCAGGATTGGCGCTCGAAATCAGTTGCCATGCGTTATACCTCCTTGGCAGAAAATTCATGGTGATAACGGTCGGCAATACCAACGGTGATAACCGTGCCGTCCTGGACATAGTTTTGAAGCTGACGAGGCTGTTGAAGATACTGGTCGTAATCATCGTGTGGGCGGTCGCTTAGGTAGATTACGCGCTGGTTAGTCGAGCCGCGCAGCGCACAATCGGGCACGTTGAGCTCGTCTACGTACGGACCGTCAATCAGCACATCGATAAGGGGTTTGAGTGTCTCCCACACGTCCGCGCCGATCGCTCTCGGCAGCTCTTCAAACGTGAATCCGGTGTAAACGAGAATGTCGTCGTAAGCGCAGCGGATCGTTGCCAGCAGCTTCACGAGCTCCGATGCCTGCTCGAGCGGATCTCCACCCGAAACTGTCAGTCGATGCACGCCATGTTCGCGCGCTGCATCGAGCAACATCTGCGCAAGCTCATCAACATCGACATCCTGCTCGGGCAACTGGTCGCGCCATTGGGGCGAAATACATCCGGCACAACGCTTTGAACAACCAGCGGTCCAGACAACGATACGTTCTCCCGGACCCAGCGAGACGACGGGGGCAAGCACATGGCTAACGAACATCGGCGTAATCCTCGCCCGGATCGAGCGTACGGTACACGGCCGAGGTACGTGCAAGCGAGCAACCGCATTCCTCACAGCCATCCCCAACCTTTGCACGCTCATCGGCAACGAGATGCAAACGACCGCACTCGGGGCACTCGACAAACCAGCCCTCGACACTCGCAGACTCACCAGCAGCAGAAACAACCGGTGCCGCAGCAGACGCGGGCTGAGGCGCAGACCAAGCCTGGGTCTGCACGGGTTGCGCCGCAGGCGGTTCCTCCACAGTAACCGTCAGACGCAATTGGGCAAATTCGCCAGACGCAGCCGGAATGAGTAGCGTATCGCCGGTATGAATCGGCTGGGCCACGCCGGGAACCAAGTTGAGGATCTGGCCGCCACGCATAAGAGCCGTTCCGTTATTGGACCCCTCATCGGCAACCATCCATGTGCCCCGCTCAAAACGAACGCTGGCATGCTGCCGGGACATGGCAAAGTTAGAAGCCATAGAAGGAAACACGTTGCGTCCAAGCACGGCGGCGTCCGTGAGACGAAGCTGCTCACCCATAACTGGATCGGCAAGCGTAAGCGTAGGAACCGCAGGAGTAGCTGCAGCATTCGCCATGGGTTGCGGCGCGGGCTGTGGCATTGGCACAGACGTCGGCCGTGGCGCAGGAACCGGAGCAGGTTGCGGAACGGGCATGGGGGTAGGCTGCGGCATGGGAGCAGGAGCGGCCTGATGTGCCTGCTGGGGCGCGGGACGCTGAGATCGCGAAACACCGCCCATCGATGATGTTGCAGGATAGACAGCGGGAGCCGGACGCTCAGCGACCGCGGCGGCAAAGCCGGACGCTGAGGCGACTGGCGTCTCGGGTGCCGAGACCGCGGGCGCAGGGGTCGAAGGCGCGGGAACCGCACCAGCGGGACGCGGCGTCCCACAGTCTTCGCACATATCGCGGGCATCATCGTTCATAAGACCACAGATAGGGCATTCCCATGTCATGGTTTACCTCATTTCCCTCTGCTTGAGCTGACTTGCTTGACGGCGATTACGCAGACGACGTTCCGCATCTGCGGAAGGTGTGGGCGGCACGTAATCGTGCGGGTGAATCTCGACGGCGGTCTGAGGATCAGCGGGTCGAACAAAATGGCCAGGGGCGTCGGGCGCGACAACAACGCCGCGTTCTTGAAGGTCTTCCTTAAACTGCTGGTAAAAATCGCAGAACTCAACTTGGTCCTGAACGACTTTGTCGACCGTCGCTTGGTCTTGGGCTTTCATATCTTTAATGACAGTGGGGTTAACCGGATCTTCCGAAAACTCGGATGGATCGGCCTCGACAACTCGCATCACAAGCTGCTGTTCGTGTGATCCCCTAAGGACGGCAACCGCCTTGCGCTTGTTCGTGTCGAAGATAAGGCGCCATGGCTTGCCAGACCCATCCATAACCGCATAACGGACAACGTCAGCCCCGTGTTCGGCCATAACCTCGTTAACGCAGCGCTCGATGTATTCGTCTTTAGCCGCCGAAGCAAGCGCGGCGTCTGCGGCATCCACGGCAGCGTACAAATCCTCAATCTCATGAGGCCGCCTGAGCACCGTCGGACGATGATAGCGTTCATTAAGAAGATCAACGCGCAGGCGGTATTCCTCATACTGCTCATGAAGCTCATTCGACTCATGCTGAGCGCTTTTCATCACATGCTCGAAGTCCTTGAGAATCTTCATGGCGGCAAGGCGCTGTTCCTCGCTCGAATCCGGACCAAGCGCGCTAAACGAAGCACGGGCGGTCTCGAATTTTGCACTTAGGCGATTTCGCAACGTCATATCGAGCACCTCATCCTGCATGAGCGGGATAATGCGCGCCGACCATTCTTCAAACGCACGCGCTGCATCCTCAAAGGAGCCCGCCGAGGAGCTTGCGGCGGCGTCCGCAATATGCAAGAGCGCTTTCTCGAGGTCGATGGAACCGTCGCGGGCAACGTCGTAGTCGATTGCCTTTAGGAGACCCTGGGCCCTGAGCTTTTCGGATGTCTGCGCGGCATCGATACGGCTCTGGCCCATCTCTGCCCTGCGATGGGTATGGGCATCGAAAGTTAACGTCGGAATCAAAGTGTGAAGCGTCGCCGCCAGCTGCGCCAACGCCGACTCGGTTCGAATCCGCGTCACCGTGCCTCGACCCATGACGATCTCTTCGCCCACAAGCGGTCCCGTCACGTTTTTCCTCGAATATTCGTCAATCACGCTATCCAACGCGGCACGTGTCGACTCATCCATATCGGGAAACTCTAGGAGTATCTGCGATTTGATGTCCAAAAGCCCGTGCTGATAGTCCTTAACGGCGTTTTCGGCCTCGGCCCGCTCCGCCTCTATGCGCAACGCCGCTGCCCCAGCGACAATTGCAGCAGGGACCAATGGCGCTGCTAGGGGTGAAGTGGCTATTCCGGCAGCGACTACAAAATTATCTCCCACCGAGCCGCTCATTATCACGTTCCCTTCTTCATGGATAACGGGGCCATCCCGGTCATCAAGCGTTTTTACTGCCTCATTTCTACCGCCGTCTTGCGCGATTCTGTTGCGCAACATTGGCGAGCGGAAAATTTGTCGATGTTGCGCAACAGAAAGCAGCGGTCGGCGCATATCCTGCTAATGGAAGAAAGGATGAAAGCGCGCCATGACCGGATCCTACGAAGAAGTTCGACTCGTCAAGTTTCATACGCCAGCACTGCTCACCGAGCGCGAGCAGGCTGCGGCACGGCGTCGCTTCTGCACGCTTCTCGTTCCGCCGCAAAAGGGCGGCTTTGGCGGCAACGCCTATGTCCGCCGCGTCCAGAGCGGCGATCGCGCTTTTGAGCTCGCGCTTAAGATGCCGCGCCCCGATGCCCAACCCGAGCAAGAACAGCTCAACCGAGAAACTTTGGAAGAGGAGTACCGCACGCTCTCCGTCGTATCCAACCTAAGGGGTTTTCCCGATGTCTACGGTTTTGGCTACACGGCAGACGGAACCCCGGCGCTGCTTATGGAATGGGTTGACGGCGTCTCGCTTCTTGATGCACGGCCAGCCCTGAGCGATGGCACTGAAACCTGCCCCGGTGATATCGTCGCCGCGCTGGGTCTGAGCGTACTCAAGATCATCTTGTCCATGCAATCGCTCGACACGCCCTTTGTCCACCGTGACCTCTCCATGCGCAACATCATGCTGCGCCACGATCGCATCCCGCTCGACGAGCAGGTTTCGAGTGGCTATTTCGACATCTGCCTGATCGATATGGGCAGTGCCAAGCTCGTTAAACCGGACTTTTCCTTTACCGTCGACGTCAACGCTTTTCGCGGTGCCACGCCGGCATACGCGGCACCCGAAATGCTGGAGCGGTTTAAGGCCGACCCCGGTGCGCGTGACAATCCCGCCGTCGACATCTATGCGCTGGGAAGCATCCTCTACGAGCTTTATTGCGGACACGCGCCCTTTGAGACAGAGCTCAGACGCTCTGGAGATCACGCGCGCCTCAAGCGCACCATGCAGCCGCAACCCCTTACGCCCGCAACTCCCCGCGAGCAGGGCTTGGTCAACGCGATTATGGCTTGTTTGGCAGTCTCGCAAGACGCACGCCCTTCGGCAAATGAACTCGCGGCGCGCCTTGAGCCTTTCGCCCGTACGGGTGCCCCGCGAAAGCGCCGGCCCGTAGCGGATCGCGGTAGCGCTACCGTGCGGACGGACGCCACCGTCCCCACCCGCACGGTTGCACAGGCGCAGCCCGCGTCTCGGCCAGCCCCATCCACCGAGACCGTCCGCAGCGCCGAGTCCATGCGTCGCGCGCGCCTTGCCGTCAAACGTCAACGCTCGATGGCACTCGCGATGGTGATTGTTGCCCTGGTAGCAATCGTGGTCATACTCGTCCTCGCATCTGCCGGCATGCTTTAGCCGGCGGCGATGCCAAGGTCAGCTCATAGACCCTATACAAAAAACGGTGACGAACGCAGCTCTCGATAAAGCCGCACCCGTCACCGCTTCACGCATCGCATACAGGCGGCACTAGGAAATCATAAGCTCGAAGGAATCCGTGATGCGCGTTCCCATATTAACGGCGCCGTCTCCCGATTCGACTGTGGTATTCAGGTAGTACTTGCCGTTCTTCTTTTTAGGTACACCCGTAACCGTAAGGTCGCAGCCGTCCTCCTCGACGGGAAGCGAAAACTCAAAGCCCTTGTTTCTAACAAACGTACCGGTGACGTCCGTGTAGGTGCGATAGTCGTCACCATCGGATTGGGCGACGGTTTTTTCGGCGTTGTAGGTATCGTGGGCATGCAGCGTGGCCGAGATGTCTGCAACCGCTTCGCCGGAATCGCTGATGCTCTTAAACACAATCACAAGGTCGTTTTTGCTCGCGCCGTAGCAAGTATGGCCCCAAGAGTTGCCCGTCTCCTTAAGTGATCCGCGCCACGTGGTGTTGGCAAAGCTCGTGGGCTTATCGATGTTGAGCTTCGCTGTGCTACCAGAGGTCGTAGTGGTCGACGA